>CAZYQB010000349.1:0-2260 GCA_964649595.1 uncultured Oscillospiraceae bacterium
ACAGGCACCCAAACAGACCAATACATGGGTACGCATACCTGCAGGTCGGTTCTTATACTCACGCTCCACGCCGATGACCGTACCAATGAGTATCGCCATACAGATCCGAATGATTACATCCTTGACTATCACTTTCCAGATCCCTCCATATCGGGCTTTGACGCCCCTTTAAGTTAATTCATTTTATGTGATTATATAACGCTTTCTTCAAAAATTCAAGTCCCTGCACCCTATTTTTAGAACTTTTGGAGTTATTTTTCAAATATGTGTAAATTTGTCGAAGATGCGTTTGAATCCGCGCTGATCAGGGTATATTATAATCATCAGGTGACAGCAATCATCCCAACCGATATTTTTAAGGAGGAACATAATCATGGCATCCGAACTGATTCTCAATATGAACGATTCTTCTATGAACAGCAACTCCCTCAAGCAGCATGGTCTGATTCTGGTGGATTTCTGGGCTCCCTGGTGCGGTCCGTGCCGTATGCTCGCCCCTGTTCTCGACCAGCTCGCCGAAGAGATGAATGGGCAGGCAGTCATCGGTAAGCTCAACATCGATCAGGAGGAAGACGCTGCCGTCCGCTGCGGCATTTCCGCCGTTCCCACGATGATTATCTACAAGGACGGCGAGGAAGTTGAGCGCATCGTCGGTGTTCGTCCCCGTCCGCAGCTCGCCGCCGCCCTCAAGCGATATCTGTAAATTTCTCAATTTCGTTAAATACTTCCGAAATACTGTAAATTGAGCCGCAATCGTGTTATACTTTATATATCGGCTGCACGCTCATTGCTTTAAAATTCAGAGTGCCTGCACTGACGCAGGCACTTTTTATATGTATTTATATGCAGCCTTATCAATATTCCTGTGCGCAGCTGCGCGGAGCGTCTGAAATATCCGCCGCAGCACCTTTTTAAAATGTGTATTTAAAAATCGGTACGTTTTGACGCAGCGCAGGCATATTATTTTGACGATGACCGGGCAATGTGGTATGTCCGGAAATATATTGGTTTTCCCGTCTCTCGAATGTGCCCCGCACACATTCCCCCGCCGACCAAACGCAGCCTTTTGAAGCCGTTTTTCCGAAAAGGAGTGCAGAACAGAAAGGAGGCCCTTTGTGGCAACAAAAAAGAAAAAGAGTGAGCCGAAACTACGCATCATACCGCTGGGCGGCATGGGCGAGATCGGCAAGAATATGACCGTATACGAATACGGCGATGATATCATCGTTGTGGACATCGGCTCAACCTTCCCCAGCGACAATATGCCGGGCATTGATCTGGTGATTCCCGATTATACTTATCTGACCAAAAATGCTGATCGTATCCGCGGCTATTTCATCACCCACGGTCATGAGGATCACATCGGCGCAGCGCCTTACATTCTCAAAAATCTCCCTGCCCCCGTTTACGGCACCCGTTTGACGCTCGCTCTGGTAGAGCACAAGCTCAAGGAGCACAAGGTCAACGGCATCGACATGACCGTCATCAAGCCGGGGGAAACTGTGGAAGTTGGTGCATTTCAAGTGGAGTTCATCCACGTCAGCCATTCCATTGCCGGCGCAGTCGCCTTTGCCATCCGCACTCCGCTAGGCACAGTCATTCACACCGGCGACTTCAAAGTGGACTTTACACCCATTGACGATCACAAGATCGATTTGGGGCGCATCGCGCAGCTGGGTACCGAAGGAGTTCTGGCACTTCTGTGCGACTCGACCAATGTGGAGCGCGCAGGCTATACAATGAGTGAACGCAGCGTGGGCGAAAGCTTCAATACCTATTTCCAGAATGCCGAGGGCAGAATCATCGTAGCGATGTTCGCCAGCAACATCCATCGTATTCAGCAGGTGGTAGATGCGGCGGTACGTTACAATCGCAAGGTCTGCCTGATCGGTCGAAGCATGGTCAATGTGTCAAAAGTTGCCATGCAGCTGGGTGAGTTGACCATCCCTGAAGGACGACTTCTTTCGGTGGATGATCTGGATCGCTACGATGACAACGAACTGGTCATCATGACCACCGGCAGTCAGGGCGAACCGATGAGTGGTCTTACGCGCATGGCGTTTGCCGAGCACAAGAAACTCGAGATCGAACCGAGCGACACGGTCATCATCTCCGCCACCCCGATTCCCGGCAACGAAAAATCCGTTTCCAGAGTGGTCAATCAGCTGGTATCCACCGGCGCAAATGTACTGACCGACGTACACGTTTCCGGTCACGCCTGTCAGGAGGAGATAAAGCTCATTCATACACTGGCTCATGC
>CAZYQB010000350.1:0-2256 GCA_964649595.1 uncultured Oscillospiraceae bacterium
AGTAGATCTGAGGGAGGTACTGGCGGATGTTTCCCCCATTACCGACTATAACGAGAGCCTGATGCTCGAGTTTGTGGACTACAAGCTGGACGACAAGCCCAAGAAATCCATCGAAGAGTGCAAGGAACGCGATCAGACCTACGCGGCCCCTCTGACGGTGCTGGTTCGACTGACCAACACGGAAACGGGCGAGACCCGCGAGAGCAATGTATTCATCGGCGATTTCCCGCTGATGACCGAAAACGGTACGTTTATCATCAACGGTGCGGAGCGCGTTATCGTTTCGCAGTTGGTTCGTTCGCCCGGCGCTTACTACGAGCGCTCCATCGACAAGGCGGGCAAGTTTGTTTATGCCACCAAGCTCATTCCCAACCGCGGTGCATGGCTGGAGTATGAGGTGGATGCCAACAACGCGATCTCCGTCCGAATCGACCGCAACCGCAAGATGCCGCTGACTCACCTGATCCGCGCACTGGGCTACGGCTCCAACACGCAGATTTATGACCTGCTGGGCGAGACCGAGCAGCTCAAGGAAACCATTGCTCATGACGGCAATGTGGACAGCGAAGAGCGTGCGCTGGAAGAAATCTACAAGCGTATGCGTCCCGGCGAGCCGGCAACCCGCGAAAGCGCGGAGAAGCTGCTGCACGAGACTTTCTATAATCCCAAGAAGTACGACCTTGCCCGCGTAGGTCGCTACAAGTATAACAAAAAGCTGGCGCTTGCCGCACGTATTGCTAATCAGACGCTGGCAGAGGATGTTGTTAATCCCTTCACCGGCGAAGTGATCGCCAAAAAGGGCACCGTCGTCAGCTTTGACATGGCGGATATGATCCAGAACAGCGGTGTAAACGCGATCGACATTGAGCGCGAAGGTCTTGTTTTGCGCGTGCTGGGCAACAACACCGTTGATTTTGCTGCCTTCCTCAAGAATTACGACGAGGAGCTGCATCGTCAGTATGCCGATGAGCTTGCCGAGCGCGGCGAGGAATACGACAGCCCGCTGTTTGAGCGCGTATACCTGCCCAAGACGGTTGAAATGCTCGAGGAATGCCGCAAGGATCGCCAGCCCATCCTCACCATGATCGAGGAGCGCATTGCTCAGATCATTCCCAAGCATATCACCAAGGAGGATATCATCTCCTCCATCAGCTATCAGCTCACCCTGCCTTACGGCGTAGGCTACAACGACGATATCGACCATCTGGGCAACCGTCGTCTGCGCTCGGTCGGCGAGCTGCTGCAGAACCAGATCCGCATCGGTATGTCCCGTTTGGATCGCATTGTGCGCGAGCGTATGTCCACTCAGGATCCCAGCAAGGTTCGTCCGCAGGATCTGATTAACATCCGCCCGATGTCGGCTGCCATCAAGGAGTTCTTCGGCTCCTCTCAGCTGTCTCAGTTCATGGATCAGCCCAACCCGCTGGCTGAACTGACCCACAAGCGCCGTCTGTCTGCGTTGGGTCCGGGCGGTCTGAACCGTGACCGCGCTTCCTTCGAGGTGCGAGACGTTCACTATTCGCACTATTCCCGCATCTGCCCCATTGAGACGCCTGAAGGTCCCAACATCGGTCTGATCGGCTCTCTGGCAACCTTCGCGCGCATCAATGAATATGGCTTCATCGAAGCTCCCTATCGCCGCATCGACAAGACCACTCATCAGGTCGTTGATGCTGCTCACGGCGGCGTAGTTTACATGACTGCCGACGAAGAAGATAAGTACATCATCGCTCAGGCAACTGAGCCGCTGGATGAAAACGGACGCTTCATCAACGAGCGCGTAACCGTTCGTATCCGCGACGAGATCACCGAGGTCGAGCGTGACCGTGTTGATTTCATCGACGTTTCTCCCCGTCAGCTGGTTTCCGTTGCTACTGGTATGATTCCCTTCCTGGAGAACGATGACGCGACCCGTGCGCTGATGGGATCGAATATGCAGCGCCAGGCTGTTCCGCTGCTGGTTCCCGAAGCTCCCATCGTCGGCACCGGTATCGAATACCGCGCTGCCTGCGACTCGGGCGTTGTGGTGTTGGCACGCCGTGCCGGTGTGGTCGAGTATGTAAGTGCCGATCAGGTTGTCATTCGCACCGAGGACGGTTCTGTTGACCAGTACAAGCTGACCAAGTTCACCCGTTCCAATCAGGGCACCTGCATCAACCAGCGTCCGCGCGTCGCTCAGGGCGAGATCGTGCGCGCCAAGCAGGTGATCGCAGACGGTCCTTCTACCGACGAGGGCGAGATCGCACTGGGTCGCAA
>CAZYQB010000351.1:0-2249 GCA_964649595.1 uncultured Oscillospiraceae bacterium
AGCTTGGTGATGACGACGCCATACGCAAAGCCTCTCGCCTCGATGACATAGCCATTGCCCAGCGAGATACCGGCATGACCGTCAAATCGCACGATCAGACCGGGCGTTTTCGGTATCGTGGCAATTACGCCCTTGACCTCAGCTTGCTGGAACATACCGTTGGCATTGGTATCGGGACAACCGTTGGACTTGTAAACCTGCTTATCGTTTTCCTCATCGTACCACATATAGGCTTTGATGAGATTGATACAGTCTGCGCACATCCTGTTTTCTTTGATATGACGCATATACTTCTCGGTACGTTCGTCACCGTAATGATCGGGATACTGCTTACGCTTGCGCTCATAAAGCGCCTGCGTACACTCATAACCCACTGTACCGTACCAGTAAACCCATCCCGCAGCAGCAGCAGCCCGTCCCCAATTTACCAGTCCAAGATTTGTCTTTTCACTCATTGTTCATTTCACCACCATTCGTTTTTTCTCCTTTGTTTTTCAGCATCTCTATACTGTTCATCAGTACCCAGGCAGCGGAATTCCCATCAGACCTGCATTTTCTACAATGCTAATCAGCTCATTGAGCAAAAATCCTACGATAATACCGTCCCGCACAAAACTCGTACCCAGTGTCAGATCAAGCCTTGCGCCGATCAGCACAAACAGCAGCGTATATCCCTTGCGAATCAATCCCTTGAGTCCTGCACGGCTCTCCAATGCACCGCTTTCCGACTTGGGCGATGCATGAAATACACCTGCCACAATCAGACCGGTCACATAATCGATCAGCATAAAAATCATCAGTGTTGCCATGCTTCCATCCCAACCACCGAAAAACTGTGCAAGCGCGCCGCCTGCCAGTCCTGCTCCCATGCAGACAATTCCCCAGATGCTTTTTACGGTTTCCACCCAATAAAACCCCTTTCGTAATGATTTCTACATTTTACCCATTCGCCACCAGCAGCGTCGCCGCGATGTGTCCGGCGGTCTGATAGTCAGCCGTTCCACCATGTTGTCGCCTTCAAAGCCGACTTTGACCGATTTCGGCATCGGCGTGCGATCCGGAGTAAAGCTGATTTTGTGCGTCCGTACAATCACTGTATATCACCTCCTATCTTTTTGTTTAACCCAACATATTTTTATCAACTGCTTCCTGGATTTTGGGAAGAATATTGACAAGCCGTCCGCGAACTTCACTGTCGGGAAGCTGCTTGACCTTTTCCTTTTCAGTCAGCTCCAGCTCTGCTTTGCTGTTTACATCGCTCTTGTTGGCATAGTTTGCGGTGTTCTGAAGCAAGAACTCAATGCCCTTCGTACTGCCCTTGGTCGTAAACAGCTTCTCCGCCGTATATGCCTCAATGCGCTGCAGCGCATAATCTACCACACGCTGATAATCGGGATGCTCACTATGCTGCCGATAATTCATCAGCGTTCTGGTTTGCAGTCCTAAATACAGTGCCAGACCCGGTACCGTATAATCCTTCTTCTTGAAATCGCAGTCATCAAAGTATTCGTTTACCCTGCGCCTAAGCAGCGAGGCGCGAGGGAAAGCCTCGTGAGGCTCTCCCCCTTTTAAATGGGCTCCGTTCTTGCTGCTGCCGTCGCCCCGCGCCATGAATCATTCCTCCAATCTGTTTTTAAAGTTGGTCTGTGCCTTCGCATATGCCTTGTGTGTGGCTTTTGCAAGATCATCCCCGTAATATCGCATCAAGAATATACATCTTGTAGATTCTGCGGTACCAGTGCTTTTTCCCGATCCGAAGGCTTGGAAAGATATGCTTTCCAGTTATAGAAACTGCTTCTCTGAATGCCCATCATCTCGCACAGCAGCTTGACCGGGAATATGCTGGACAGCTCCAGGATTACTTGGTACTCTTGCTGTCTAAAGGAGCAAACTCCTTCTGAGCACCAGCTCCCTTCACTTCGTATCCTTTTTTAGCCGTGCTTCCACGATCTTGGCTCGAACCAATTCCTGAATCAGTTCCTCCTTGCTCATCGCCTCGTAAGTTGGATCCAATGCCATATTCCGTTGCTGCTTCGAACCGGCTGATCTCTCCTTCGTAGATCCTCCTACCTATGTCCAATCTTTGATCCTTTGTGTACTTCATTCGGGTATCCTCCTGTCCACGGTTTGGCTTTGGTGTTCACTTCTTGAACACCTTTGTCCTTTTTTCTGTATCCTTCTCAGAATACGTTTTTCCGTGTCCAGTTTTAGTTTATCACTACACTAATGCTGTTTGCATATAAGCTGCC
>CAZYQB010000352.1:0-2238 GCA_964649595.1 uncultured Oscillospiraceae bacterium
CACACCCAAGTCTCCCCGTCAACATCAATCGAACAAGAAGAAAGTGAGGAAGCTACCATGATGCTGAATACCGTTTACTCCAACCGTCACCTGATCCCCGCAGAACACACCGATCACTTCGAGAAGCATCGCAAACCCCATCTCAAGATGGATACGCCATCGCAGCGATCTGGATCGCCTCCGATTTCCTGCATCATGCTCTCCTGCTATAAAACTGGAATCGATCGACCACAGCTATCCTATCAGTATATGGGTAGTATGCAAACTAAGCACCTGAATAAATGTATGAAGTATATTTTTTTGCACATACTTAGTAGAAATCAATTAGTCTTTGGGGGGGAGTTGTTATGGCTTACAAGATTGATCATATTATCGCATGGTTGATCGCTATATTTTCAACTTTCTTTTTAATGCTTACGATAACAGATGGGAATATCCTTCTGTCACTGGTTGCTGCATTTATTGCTTTATCGCTACTCAGAATATTAACTCAAAGATTTTTATCTGGCCAGCCGTATATCAGCCGCAGTAAACGCATTAAAAAGATTCATCAGCTCTTATACAAGTGGATAACCATGGAAGACAAAGAGGTCTTTCAACAACTTCAAACGATGATTCCCGGCTATTTTCCATCTTGTGAATTCGTACTGGTTCGAAGAATACCGACTAATGGTGAGTTCAGTGCTAATGACCTGCTTGAACTTTGGTCTCACTATAAAAAAGATGGATGCTTACAGTTAAGGGTATTGGTAACTTGCCCGATGTCTAAAGAGGCAAGATATCTGCTAAAGCATCTTGCTTTTCCTGAAATAGCTGTGACTGATGGGACTGATTTGACACGAGAACTGCTCAAAAATTTTCGGAATCTGCCAAAATACTTCATCGAAAACACAAAAAAAGAGCAATGTGTTCCTATTAGGGATCGCATTACTCTTTTTGTTCAAGCAGTTCGTCCGTTTCGATTGTGTATGTATCTATGCTTTTTTACTGGGATGTATCTGATGACCCGTTCTACTTTTTATCTGTTGTCGTTCATTGCCGTTATGTTATTACTCACAGCCCATACTGTTGCAAACAGATTGTACATTCGCTAAGACCACTCTTATACAAGCACACTCAAATCGATCTTGGAATTCTTACGTGCTTTTCGGTAAATTACGAAGCGACTGCCGATAACCTGAACCGGTTCTGCGTGTACATACTCGCACAGCTCTTCGCAGGCTTCGCGTGCATCGATGGGAGCATTACGCTGTACAGTAACCTTAATCAGTTCACGGGCTTCCAGAGCATCCCATGCCTGCTGTACGAGATTTTCGTTAATCCCCTCCTTTCCGATATGCAGTATCGGTTGAATCGTGTTTGCCATCGAGCGCAAAGCGGCTCGCTGCTTGGTTGTCATATAATTCATTCCTCCGTATTCTTTGTAATGGTTATTCTACGAATTCAAACTCCATGTCGCCCAAACGAACAGTATCGCCTTCGCCGGCGCCCGCTTCACGCAACTGATCGATAACGCCCCAACGACGCAATGTGCGATGGAACCAGTTAAGGGAATCCTCATCACCAAAGTTTACCGAGTTAATCAAATGCTGCATACTCGGACCGCTGAGTACATATACACCGTGTTCCTTAGCAATGGTAAATGCTTCCGACGCGATCTCCTCGAACGGGGTCTCTTCAAAGAACGGCTGTGCCGGAGGCAGTTCTCTGAGCATAGCTGCTGTTGCACGCATCAGCTCGGTAAATCCCTGACGGGTTGCCGCCGAGACCGGGAAAATCTGAATGCCGGTGCCTTTAAGTTTTTCGCGCAGTATTTCAAGATTTTCTTCGCCGCCGGGCAGATCAATTTTATTTGCTGCTACGATCATCGGACGGTTGATCAGATCGCCATATTGTTCCAGCTCGTGCATAATCGCATCGAAATCATCGCAAGGATTGCGACCTTCACTGCCGGAAATGTCCAATACATGAATCAGCAGCCGAGTACGTTCAATATGGCGCAGGAAATCATGTCCCAAGCCAATACCCTCTGCGGCACCTTCTACCAGACCTGGGATGTCCGCCAGCACAAAGCTGTCGCCATCCTGTCTTACAATGCCTAAATTCGGAGTCAAAGTGGTAAAATGATAGTTTGCTATCTTAGGTTTAGCAGATGTCATAATAGATAAAATAGTAGACTTACCAACATTCGGGAATCCTACTAACCCAACATCAGCAAGTAGCTTTAACTCTAACATA
>CAZYQB010000353.1:0-2217 GCA_964649595.1 uncultured Oscillospiraceae bacterium
CACCCGGCGTAAACCGCATGGTGCGCGTATACATTGCTCAGAAGAGAAAGATTCAGGTCGGCGATAAGATGGCAGGTCGTCACGGCAACAAGGGTGTTGTATCCCGTATTCTGCCGGAGGAGGATATGCCCTTCCTGCCCGACGGCACGCCGGTCGATATCGTGCTGAATCCTCTGGGCGTTCCGTCCCGAATGAACATCGGTCAGGTTCTTGAAGTGCATCTGGGTCTGGCTGCTAAGGCGCTGGGCTGGCACATCGCAACTCCGATCTTCGACGGTGCCAACGAAAACGACATCCAGCAGTGCCTGCTCGAGGCTTCCAAAGTGGTTGAGCCTTCCACCATGGATGAAAACGGCAAGCCGATCATTCAGTTCTCCAAGTGCGGACTGAGCCCCGACGGCAAGATACAGCTCTATGACGGACGCACCGGCGATCCCTTCGATCATCGTGTCACCGTCGGCTATATGTACTATCTCAAGCTGCATCACCTGGTTGATGATAAGATCCATGCCCGTTCTACCGGTCCGTATTCCATGGTCACCCAGCAGCCTCTGGGCGGTAAGGCGCAGTTCGGCGGTCAGCGCTTCGGTGAAATGGAAGTCTGGGCGCTGTACGCATACGGCGCATCTCATGTGCTGCAGGAGATCCTCACCGTCAAGTCGGACGACATGGTCGGTCGCGTAAAGACTTTCGAGGCGATCGTCAAGGGCGAGAACATTCCTGCCCCGGGCATCCCCGAATCCTTCCGTGTTCTGATGAAGGAACTTCAGTCGCTGGGTCTGGACATCAAGGCGCTCGACGAGAACAAGAACGTGCTCGAGCTGCGTGAGATGGACGACGACCTGCCCGGCACTCAGGAGGTAAACATCCGCGAAGAAGAGGATGACACCGAAGAGGGCGAGGACACCATGGCTCTGATGGGCGGCATGGATATCGGCGTGGATGAAGAAGAATTCAACATGGATGAAGAGGGTCTGGGCGACGATATCCTCGATAAGTTCGACCTGTAATTCGATCCATCGATTGAAGCGCTGAATGTGATTTTTAATGAGCTTTCGATAAGCTTTGTGATAAATGCAGACGGGGGTCGGATGATCCTCCGACCCCGTTGATGGAAGGGAGAGAGCCCTTTGTTTGATCTGAACAATCTGGATTCCATACAAATCGGTCTGGCATCGCCGGAGAAGATCATTGAATGGTCGCACGGCGAGGTGCTGAAGCCGGAAACGATCAACTACCGTACGCTCAAGCCCGAACGTGATGGTCTGTACTGCGAGCGCATCTTTGGTCCCACCAAGGACTGGGAGTGCAACTGCGGCAAGTACAAGCGCGTTCGCAACAAGGGCATCACCTGCGACAAGTGCGGCGTTGAAGTTACCCGTGCCAAGGTACGCCGCGAGCGCATGGGTCATATCAAGCTGGCGGCTCCCGTCAGCCATATCTGGTATTTCAAGGGCATTCCCAGCCGCATCGGTATGTTGCTGGAGATGACCCCCAGAAATCTTGAAAAGGTTCTTTACTTTGCTTCTTATATCGTGCTGGATCCCGGCAAGACTGATCTCAAGAAGATGCAGGTCATCACCGAAGCGGACTACCGTCAGAAGATGGAGCTGTTCCCGCCGGTAAAGGATCCCGAGACCGGTATGTACAAGGATCAGTTCCGCGTAGGTATGGGTGCCGAGGCGATCAAGGAGCTGCTGCAGACTCTTGATCTGGATACGCTGTCCGTTGAATTGCGCGCTGTGACCAAGAAGCTGACCGAGAAGGAAATTTCTCGTGATGCAGAAGGTCAGAAGCTGCAGAAGGTCGCAAAGCGTCTGGAAGTGGTTGAAGCCTTCCGTACCAGCGGTAACAAGCCCGAATGGATGATCCTTGATGTGGTGCCAGTCATTCCGCCGGATCTGCGTCCTCTGATCCAGCTTGACGGCGGTCGTTTTGCCACCTCCGACATGAATGACTTGTATCGCCGAGTAATCAATCGCAACAACCGTCTGCGCCGCCTGTTGGAGCTGGGTGCGCCGGACATCATCGTTCGCAACGAGAAGCGTATGCTTCAGGAAGCGGTCGATGCGCTGATCGACAACGGTCGCCGTGGTCGCCCGGTAACCGGTCCCGGCAACCGCCCGCTTAAATCGCTCTCCGAGCAGCTGCGCGGTAAGCAGGGTCGTTTCAGACAGAACCTGCTGGGCAAGCGCGTTGACTACTCCGGTCGTTCCG
>CAZYQB010000354.1:0-2216 GCA_964649595.1 uncultured Oscillospiraceae bacterium
ATCACGCCCATGAGCAGGTCGCCCAGCAGCAGACCCACGATACCGATACAGCTGTAGATCATAACGATGGCCTGAACCATCGGGTTATCCTGACGTCCGATAACGTCAACGAGCAGACCGCCCATGCCGGGAATAGAGTACAGCGATTCAATATAGATCGAGCCGCTGATGGTATACAGCAGGGAAGTCGGAATATACTGGATCATGGGAACGAATGCGTTTCTGAAAACGTGCCCCATCATGATCTTCTGGCTGGACACGCCCTTTGCGCGTGCCAGTCGAACATAATCCTTGTTCATTTCGTCCACCATGTAACGTCGCAGCCACATGGCATAGGACGCGGTGCTGCCCAGCGACATCGAGACCACCGGAAGGATCCATGTGATCGGATCATTCGCATCATACAGCATCGAAATGTTCATCCAGCCGGTGCCGTACATCTGGATGAAGATATGATACACGGCAGCAGGTACAGCGTTGATAAACACGATGTACACCGTACCGAATTTATCCCAGAATTTGCCCTTGCTTCTGGCCATTGCCGCACCCAGCGGAATACCCATCAGCAGGGAGAGCGCCATAGACATAACGCCCAGGCGAATGGAGACAGGAGCCTTTTTGGCGATCAGCTCGGAGATGGAAGCACCGGCGGCATAGCGCGCAGAGGTGCCCAGATCGCCGTGGAACAGATCCACAAAGAAGTTCCAAAGCTGCACGGGAATGGGATCGTTGAGACCCAGTTGATTGAGTTTTGCTTCGATCTGCGCCTCATCCAGCTTGTCGAAGTTATCGAAATAGCCCTCGATAGGCATCTGACGAAGAAGCACGAAAACAACAGTAATGATGATTACCAGCGTGACCAGCGATGAAGCCAGTCTCTTGAGGGAATACTTCAGCATCTTACTTCACAACCTTTTCATACGGCGTCGGTGCGCCTGAATGCGCGGCGAATCCTAAGACCGTCCCTTGTAAAAATGCGGCTTTCTCAGAATCACGCAATCTTCGCCCTCGCGAAAATCACACCTGCCGCCGGAAAAATGATCGTTATCGAATAAATTTTACCGCCCTAATTCGGCGATAAGCCCGGACAGCGCATTGCCATGTGCCGCCCGGGCGTGAGGATCACCGGATAAGCCCTTTCAGGCTCTGTGAGATGTATTATTCAGCGTCTGCTGCATCGGCAGCCAACTGAGCGCGAGCTTCCTTCCATGCATCGTATGCATCATAGTACTCGTCGGTGTTCAGCGGGTCGTCGAGCAGGTGCTGACCCTTATAGCGATCGTTGGAGATGCCGAAGGGAGCATACTGGGACTCGAAGGGGTTGAGCAGGGAAGCGGTGTAGCCGCCGTTGTCATAGCCGTAGGGCAGCAGCATTGCGTTGTTGATGAGGAATGCTTCGGCAACGGTGTAGGCTTCATAGCGAGCCTGCAGATCATCGGTGATGGCGCGGGCAGCGTCTACCAGCTTGTAGTATTCGCTTACGCCGTTCTCATCGAGGTACTCGGTTGCCATCTGGTTGTAGTTGTAGGTGCCCTCATAGAAGGGATCGGTGTAGGTGTTGGGATCGGCGTAGTCGGGACCCCAGTTGACCTTCATCATGCTGTAAACACCGGCCTTGCGGGTCTTAGGACCGGACTCGGAGCTGGCAACAACGATGATGTCGATGAAGTCGGTGCCCAGCAGACTTTCCATCTGCTGCTCAACGACAACGCACTCCTCTGCCCAGCTGCTGGAGCTTGCCAGGTAGGGAACAACGACCTTAACGGGGAAGGTAACGGTGTCAGCCAACTCAGCCATGGCGAGTTCCTTGTACTGCAGAGCCAGATCTTCATCGAAGGTATCCAGACCAACAGCGGTGATCTCTGCCAAAGCACCCATCTCGGTGTAGTCAACGCCGTTGATGGAAACGAACTCGGGAGGAGTGATGGTGTTAAAGATCAGGGACTCGGGATTGTCGGGTTCCATGACGTACTTGGCGTTCAGGCGATCCAGACCATGATACAGAGCCTTACGGAAGTTGACGTTGTTGACGGCAACATTCCAGTTTTCGGGCTCATATTCAGCCTCGTACTTGGGCATATCAAAGTTGAATGCCCAGAAGTAGGTGTAGAAGCCACTCTGACGAACCGGGTGGATCAGTTCATAGGTGTCTTCCTCAGCCAGCCATGCAGCAGCGGTCTCATTGTCGATGCTTGCAGAATCGACGTCGCCGCGCT
>CAZYQB010000355.1:0-2200 GCA_964649595.1 uncultured Oscillospiraceae bacterium
TGCGCAGGAAAAGCCGCATACAGACACAGAAAAGACAGACAGAAAAGAGAAAACAGCTTTTTCACGGGGGAATCCTCCCTGTATGATTTTGACATTATCATGGGCGGCAGGGAAAGGGTTTATTCGCGCGATTCGAAAAAATACCCATAAAAAATCGATCCGCATCGAAGTACGGATCGAAAGAAAGATATATAATTGATATGTCAGGGAAGAATGTGAACGGGTGTACCCATCGGGCAGAGTGAAAAGAGCATATCCATGTCAGAATTTGAAAGGGCAATGCAGCCTGCTGTCCAGTCGGATCCGGTACCGCCTCCGTGGATCATGATGAATCCGCCCAGCGGAGTATCCCACGGAGGGCGGTGTGCAACAGCGTGGGCAGCACAGATCGCATTGTGCTGATCGGGCGTAATCGTTCCGCTTTCGAGTGCGGCAGCGGCATCGGACGGATTCGGATAGCTTATGCCCAGTGCCAGATGAAATTTACTCTTTTCGTTGCGCGTGCAGATATAATAAATACCTTCGGGCGTGCGTCCGTCGCCTTCGCGCTGCTTGTGTCCTTGAGGAACGCTTCCAAGTACAATTTTAAATGAGATCGGGACATTGTCGGGCTGTTTCAGTGTAAGCAGTCTTTCGGATTTTTTAACGATGATGCAGGGTAGTTCGGGCATAATATTCACCTTCCGCAAATGATCGGGCGTAAAACGAACATACTCAGTATAGCAAAGCAATGATGTGCGTACAAGGCCATATTTTTGTCATTTCATGGGGTTGCAAAAAGACGGCAGAGCAATTATAATACAAATGACACTAAATTGAAACAAAGGAAGTCGTTAAGCATGATGAATCTCCCGAATCTTCTCACCATTGCGCGTATGTGCATGATCCCGATTTTTGTTTCGCTTTATTATGCCGGTATGCAGCCGCTGGCGATGATCGTTTATCTGCTGGCGGGAGCAACGGATATTCTCGACGGCTATCTGGCGCGCAAGTGGAACCAGATCACTTCCTTCGGCAAGCTGATGGATCCGCTGGCAGACAAGCTGATGACGCTGGCGATGATCTTCTGCCTGACCGATACCGGATATCTGCCGGTGTGGGTTCTGATCGTGCTGCTGGCAAAGGAACTGATGATGGTCGTCGGCAGCTTGGCGCTTTTGAAGGGTCTCAAGGGGCAGAAGATCGTCGTTATGGCAAATTGGGCGGGTAAGGCGGCAACTGCGCTTTTGATCGTCGCCGTGGCACTGGTGTTCCCGTGGCACAGCTGGGATACTGTGCGGCTGATCGGACGGTTTGTTATGTATTTTGCCGTGGGCTTCAGCCTGTTTGCCATGGGAAATTACGCCTATGTGTATGTTAAAAAACTGACGGGCGGCAAAGTTGATTGATTTTTCACATTCCATCGAGTATAATAGAGAATACTTAGCAGAAATACTTCCCGATGATGAAGAGGAGTAAACGGCTTGCGTCCATCAGAGAGAGCAGCTCACCGGCTGAAAGGCGGCTCAGGACAGCGGCGGTTGAAGGTCGCTTCGGAGGGGATCGGTGAACGGAGTAGCCGGATCGAGGGTGCGCCCTGTACAGCGCGCAGAGGGGAGAGGTATATGCTTCTTCTGAAATAAAGGTGGTACCGCGTGCAGACACGCCCTTTTGGGGAGTGTCTGCTTTTGTATTACTGCGGCAGACACAGCAAGTGAGGTGAGAACAGGTGCTTGATAATATCTTTACCGGCTCCGTATTGGATACGAGCCGCTTCAGCGTGCCGGGACTGATCGTTATGGCACTCGGTGTCGCGCTGTATGCGATGGCAAAGAAGCTGTCGAAGGAGAATGAAAAGCGATACTATATGTTCAAGCTCGGCGGCTTGATCGTGGTCATGATCGGTGCAGTCATCGCGGTGAAGCTGTTTGGATGAGATTCTAAGCCTTCCGACGACAATAAATAAATTTTGAGAAAGGATTGAACATAAATGAACCAGAACATCGAAATGGAAAAGGTGTATGCTCCCAAAGAGATAGAAGAACGCCTTTATGAAGAATGGGAAAAAAACGGTTATTTTACTGCCAAGCGCATTCCGGGCAAGAAGCCCTTTACCATCGTAATGCCGCCGCCAAACATCACCGGTCAGCTGCACATGGGTCATGCTATGGACGCTCTGCCGCAGGACGCACTGACCCGCTATCATCGCATGAAGGGCGAT
>CAZYQB010000356.1:0-2188 GCA_964649595.1 uncultured Oscillospiraceae bacterium
CTGCGCACACAGCCTTCAAGAGTGGATGCGCAGAACTTACAGCCCATACGGCAGCCGACCTGTGTGGAAACACAGAGCGTATTTCCGTGGTGATAGCGCATCAGCACGCCCTCGATAATATTGCCGTCTGTCAGCTCATACAGATATTTTTCCGTACCATCCAGCTTGGATACGAAGCTTTCGCGAATGGCGATCGGGTTGGCAACGGCATTTTGCTTGAGCTTTTCGCGCAGTCCTTTGGAGAGATTGCTCATCTCATCAAACGATGCGCCTTTCTGCAGCCAATCATACAGCTGCCTGGCTCGAAATTTTGCTTCTCCCTGTGCCTTCATCCAATCAGACAGTTCTTCAAAAGTCATCGAAAGCAATTCACGTTTCTGCTGCACAGCATTTTCCATAAACGATTACCTCACGCGGCGCATTCTTGCGATAAAAAATCCATCAAGTCCCTTATGACGATGCGGCAGCAGCTGAATCATACCGTCCTTTGCTTCCTCGCGCAGCATTTCGGGCAGATAGGAAACATCCTTGTCCAGTTCAAATTCGGGATGATTTTCAAGGAAGGCATATACCTGCTGCTGATTTTCCTCCGGCAGTAGTGTGCAGGTAGAGTAAACCAGCAGACCGCCCGCCTGAACATAGCGGCAGCAGGTATCCAGCAGCTTTTTCTGAGTCTCAGTGATGACCTCGATTTTCTCCGACTTCATGCGGTACTTGAGATCAGGCTTGTCACCCATAACGCCCAGACCGGAGCAGGGAGCATCTACCAGCACAGCATCCATTCGATCCTCATTTTCAGGACGCAACACTGTAGCATCCGCCATTGCGGGGCGCAGATTATAGAGCTTGAGACGGTTTGCCATGCCCTTGAGCAACTCTACGCGATGCGGATGCAGTTCATATGCGTATACTCGACCGGTACCCTGCATCATTTCGCACATCAGTGCAGATTTTCCGCCGGGTGCAGCGCACGCATCAACAATGTGCATACCCGCTTTAGCACAAACTGCCTGAGCCGCCAGCATAGAGCTTTCACCCTGAATACTGAACTTGCCCGTGATAAAGTCCTCGTCGGCTGCTAGGTCGCCTGCTTTGAGCAGACGATAGCCGTGTTCTACCGTGCCTTTTTCCCATGTCCAGCCTCTGCCGGTCATGTATGCTTCAAAGGCTGCATCGTCCATTTCCATCAGATTTGGACGAACATTCTCCCAATGCTCCTCGGGACGGAAGGAAACGATCTTCTCAGTTTCCTCCTCGCCGTAGGCATCGATCAAACGCGCAACCAGTGTTTCAGGAACGGAATGCATGATCGACAGATAGCGTGCCGCATTTTCGGTGCGCACGGGATCCTTCAGTTCACCCGCATCGCGGTCACGGATCAAATTGCGCAGCGCACCATTGACCATCGGTGCATAATGCTCGCGCTTGAGGCGCTTAATCATATTGACTGCTTCATCCACCGCCGCATGATCCGGTACGCGATCCATGTACAGAATCTGCGCTGCAGCAATGTGCAGCACCTCTCGCACGATCTGCTCCGGCATATGAGCTACCAGCTGATTGATGAGGTGGTCAATGCGCATACGATTTTCAAGTGCCGTATAGAAAATATTGGTCGCCAAACGTCTATCTTCCACAGAAAGCTCCACTTCCTTGAAGCGTCTGTTCAGCGCAATACCGGCGTAGGCATCTGCCATCGTCACATCGCACAGTGCGTTGAGCGCTACGCGGCGCGCATCGCCCTTTCTCGGCGCAGCAAACTTGTCTCCATCCTTACGGAAGGGCTTCTTTTCGCCGTCTCTGCGAAAGCTGCGCTTGCCATCCTTATCAAATGAACGATCTCCGTCTTTGCGAAAAGGCTTGTCTCCATCCTTGCGGAAAGGCTTCCTCTCGCCGTCTCTGCGGAACGGACGATCTCCGTCCTTACGAAAGGGCTTGTCTGAGTCCTTGCGGAAAGATCTGTTATTTCTGTTTTCGGTATTTACGGGCTTGTTTACGCGCTTATCGTCGCTCATACCTTGATTCGCTCCCTGCTGAATATCGTCCCCATGGGGATGTTCTTGCCCATCAGATAGGCTTTTGCGTTCATTTTCTTAGCTGCCGGTGCCTGCATTTCGATGACTTCCAGCGCACCATTGCCGCAAGCAATGATAAGTCCCTTCTTGGCGGAGGCTTCAACAACCTCACC
>CAZYQB010000357.1:0-2163 GCA_964649595.1 uncultured Oscillospiraceae bacterium
TTTGAAGAGTATGCCGATGAAGGTGTATATGAGGAATACGATGCGGACGACGAAGAGGTATATCATTTCTGATCCGCAAACTTTTGAGGTGGATAATGTTTTTGAAGCGCCCGAAGCAGCTGTGTGTTTCGGGTGCTTTGTATTTTGATCGAAGGGAGTGGAGCTGAAAAGACCGACGCGGAGCTTTCATGGGTGTGCATTACCGAAAGAATACCTCAAAGCTGCCTTGATGGCGCAGAATCAAATCGGAATATTTGCAGTCTTCACTTACAATACGGATTATGTGCTGGTGAAGGCAGAAAATTATGAGAAGGCACTGACGACGCTTGAAAATGACGGATATGAGATCGCACGAGGATAAAATACGGGGATCTTATGTTGCGTGGAAATGGGCGGCATGATATACTTGAAGCGGTGAGACTCACAAAGATGAAAGTGAGGGAGAGATCATGAGCGTTATCCATATCGGCAGCCGCCGCGAGGTGTGTTGGGATGAATATCTGATGGACGAAAGCGCGGGTGTGCGCGTTGAGATGCACAAGCCTGAATACCGAGGCGTGGCATTTACCTGCGATGCGCCGTGGGAAGGCAATGTCAGCGGGTATTTTGATGTAATTGGCGACGGCATGGTCAGCCGCCTGTATTATCGCGGCGCTGATATTATGTGTGACGAGTTCGGCAATACCACTTCTGAATATACCGTATATTTCTGCTGTGCCGAAAGCGCAGACGGCAAGACCTTTACACGCGTGCCGGTCAACGAGTTTGTTCACAACGGCAGGAAGGACAACAACATCATCACTGATCGCTCGGATGACAACTTTGTGGTATTCAAGGATACCAATCCTGCCTGCCCAAAGGAAGAACGGTTCAAGGCGCTGATGGACGGACATCAGAAGCTGATCCTGTTCACCAGTGCGGACGGCGTGCATTTTACCGAGCAGCGCGTGCTCGCCGATGACGGCGCGTATGATTCGATGAATCTGTGCTTCTGGGATCATAATACGAAGCAGTATTATCTGTACTATCGCGGTCTGCACGGCAAAGATGGCAAGGGCAGCAAGTGGGGCGACATTAAGGGAGCAATTATCCGGGACGTGCGAATGAGAACGTCGAAGGACTTTGTGAACTGGTCGGAGCCGAAGCACCTTGATTACGGTGCAGATACCGAGGATTACGAGCTGTATACCAGCCAGATCAAGCCCTATTATCGCGCAGATCATGTGTTTCTGGGTATTCCGACCAGATACATGGAGCGCAAATGGGATGCGGCAAATTTCAAGTATCTGCCTGATCGGGCAAATCGCATAAATCAGATCAACAAGTGGGGACGCTCCGGCACCGCCATGACTGATTGCGTGTTGATGACATCGCGCGATGGCGTGAATTTCCGCCGAACCGACGAGGCGTTTATGACGCCCGGCATCGAGCGCGACTGCAACTGGTATTACGGTGATTGTTATGTAGGATGGGGCATGGTGGAAACGGCAGGCGATCTGCCCGGAGCGTCGAATGAGATATCCATTTATATGGGGCGCAATTATCGAGTCGATCCTGTGGAACTGTGTCGCTACGCTGTGCGCTTGGATGGTTTTTTCTCGTGGCACTGTGATTTCAAGCGAGGATATGTGCTGACGAAGCCGTTCAGCTTTGAAGGAAATGCGCTGGAGATCAACTTTGCGACCTCTGCGCTGGGATATGTGCGCATCCGCCTGTGCGATGAGAACGGCGATTTTATCGAAGGGTATGATTCGGGCAATCTGTTCGGCGACAGCGTCAGCCGCAATGTGGATTTTGAAGGAGAGCTGTCCAAACTTTCCGGGGAAACCGTTCGCATGAGAATCGACATGAAGGATGCCGAACTATATTCCTTCCGGTTCGGAAGAGATCCGTTTGTGTAATGTATAGAAAAGTACATAACGCCACACTCCTGCTGTGCGGAGAAAAGTCTCTGCATGGCAGGAGTGTGGCATTATGCCGATAAACGAAAAACCGGACTGCCGAAGAAAACTCAGCAGTCCGGTCGGACTTAAAGCATATCAGTCAAACGACTAATGGCAGCTAATTAAGCCAAGATCTTGGTAACAACGCCGGAACCTACGGTACGACCGCCTTCACGGATAGCGAAACGCAGACCCTCTTCGCAAGCGATGGGAGTGATCA
>CAZYQB010000358.1:0-2153 GCA_964649595.1 uncultured Oscillospiraceae bacterium
CGGCGATGATCTGTGACCGCGAGCATGAGATCGATGAATTCGTGCCGCAGGAATACTGGAACATCACTACGCAGATGAAAACGCCGGAGGGAGAGTTCGTTGCCCGGTTTCTCTCCTGCGATGGAAAAACCGAGCTGAAGAATGCAGATGAAACGCATATGGTCGTAGACCGTATGAATCAAACCAAGTTTACAGTGGGCGCTGTACGCATCGGCGAGCGCCGCAAGCATCCGGCGGCACCCTTTACCACCTCGAATCTCCAGCAGGAAGCTTCCCGAAAGCTGGGCTTTACCACGCTCAAAACCATGCAGATCGCTCAGCAGCTCTATGAAGGCGTTGATATCGAGGGTGAGGGTACGCAAGGTCTGGTATCCTACATCCGTACCGACTCTACCCGTGTTTCTGAGGAAGCGGTGGCAGCGGTTCGCGAAATGATTCTTGCAAACTACGGCGAAGCCTATTTGCCGGAAACGCCCAATCAGTATAAGAGCCGCAAGATCGCTCAGGATGCTCACGAAGCCATTCGTCCGACCGATGTAAACCGCAAGCCGGATGCGATCAAGGGTTCACTTACACGCGATCAATACAAGCTGTATAAGCTGATCTACTCTCGGTTCGTATCCAGCCAGATGACCCCGGCGATCTACGATACGCTCTCGGCGGACATTGAAGGCGGCGGCATCATGCTGCGCGCCACCGGTCAGCATCTGCGCTTTGCAGGCTTTACCGCGATCTATGAGGAAGGTCAGGATGATGCGCAGACCGAGCAGGAAAGCGGTATGCCGCGCCTGAAAGAAGGCGATGCCGCCGAACTGCTCAGCGTCGAATCCGAGCAGAAATTCACCCAGCCGCCGCCCCGCTATACCGAAGCGTCGCTGGTGCGAGCACTGGAAGAAAAGGGCATCGGTCGTCCGTCCACCTATGCACCTACCATTACTACCATTATGACGCGCGGCTATATTACCCGCGAAAATAAGCGTCTGCATCCGACTGAACTGGGACTGGTCGTGACCGACATGATGAAAAAGCACTTTCCTGACATTGTGGACATTCAGTTTACCGCCGGTCTTGAGGAAAAGCTTGACCATATCGAGGAAGGTGAACTGGACTGGCAGAGCGTCATTTCTGAATTCTACGGACCGTTTAAGGAGACACTGGAGAAGGCGGAAAAGTCCATCGAAAAGGTGGAGGTTGTGGATCAGGTCTCGGATATCAAGTGCGAAAAGTGCGGCGCGATGATGGTCTACAAGATGGGACGCTTCGGCAAGTTCCTTGCCTGCCCGAATTTCCCTGAGTGCCATCATACCATGGCGCTGCTGAAATACATCGACGTTGCCTGCCCCGACTGCGGCGGCAGACTGCTTGAGCGCATCAGCCGCAAGGGACGCAAGTTCTACGGCTGTGAACACTATCCGGAGTGCCAGTTTGTAAGCTGGGAGCAGCCGGTGGAGGATAAATGTCCCGACTGCGGCGGACGCATGGTCAAAAAACGCGGACGCAAGGGTGAGATATGGCACGTCTGCATCAACGAACAGTGCCGCTGCCGCGTAGAAGTGGAGGCAGACGGCGGAGATGGAGAAAATAATGAATAAACAAGTGACTGTCGTCGGCGCAGGTCTGGCGGGCAGCGAAGCGGCGTGGCAGCTGTTGAAGCGCGGGATTCCGGTTCGTCTGATCGAAATGAAGCCGGAAAAGTTTTCGCCGGCGCACCATGCACAGGGCTTTGCGGAACTGGTATGCTCCAATTCGCTCAAAGCTGAGCATCTGACCAACGGTTCGGGTCTGCTCAAAGCCGAAATGCGCGCGCTCGATTCGCTGATTCTGCGCGCCGCCGAACAAAGCCGTGTTCCGGCAGGAGGCGCACTGGCGGTTGACCGCGATCAGTTTTCTGAAATCATCACCAAAACTTTGACGGAGCATCCGCTGTGCACGGTGGAGCACGGAGTAGTCAATGAGATTCCGGAGGATCCGTGCATTATTGCCACCGGTCCCCTGACCGATGAGGGTTTGGCAGGCGCCATCGCGCAGTTGCCGGGTATGCAGTCGCTCAACTTCTTTGACGCGGCGGCACCCATCGTAACGCTCGAATCGATCAATATGGATAAGGCGTTCCGTGCCTCACGGTACGGCAAGGTCGTCGGCGGCGACTATAT
>CAZYQB010000359.1:0-2131 GCA_964649595.1 uncultured Oscillospiraceae bacterium
AGCGCAGAGAACTCAGCGGTTCGGATGAACTGAAGCTGACGCTCGTCAGTCCCAACGGAGAGGAGAACTATCCTGGCACGCTCAAAGTCTGTGTAACCTATTCCTTCAACGACAAGAACGAGCTGAGCATTCACTACGAGGCGATCTGCGATCAGGATACCATCGTAAATCTCACCAATCACAGCTATTTCAATCTGGAAGGCGAGAGCAGCGGCTCGATCGAAAACCATACCCTGCAGATCGATGCAGATCGATTCACGGTGGTGGACAGCGAGAGTATTCCCACCGGTGAACTGCGCGATGTGACCGGTACGCCTTTTGATCTGAGAAGCGGCAAGCTGCTTGCGGAAGGCTTCGCGGTGGAAGCGCAGGATGAGCAGCTGACCTTCGGTCAGGGCTATGACCACAACTTTGTTATCAACGGTCACGGTATGCGTCGCTGCGCCGTGCTGACCGCGCCCGTCAGTGGACGTAAAATGGAAGTTTATACCGATAAGCCCGGCGTTCAGCTGTATACCGGAAATATGATCGACTGCGTGCAGGTTGGCAAGTGTGGTCGGATGTACAACAAGCGCGATGCGCTCTGTCTGGAAACTCAGTATTTCCCGGATTCTGTCAATCAGCCGGAGTTCCCCAGTCCGATGCTTGCCGAAGGCGAGAAATACGATTTTACCACTGTATATGCCTTTTCGGCAGAGCAGTAGACCGGAGGAATGGATCGATGAAGGATCGTTTTGCGGCTTTGGCAATTGAAATGGGTGCAGACAAAGTGTATGTGCTGCCCGTATCCGAAATTCCGTTCGACGCAGGACTGCGTGAGTTTTGCGTGGCGAATCGCTGCGGTCATTATAATCGCAATTATGCCTGCCCGCCGTCGGTGGGCGAGCCGGACGCGGTGATCGCACAGGCAAAGAAATACTCCGGTGCGCTCATCTTCCAGACCATCAGTCCCTTGGAGGATTCCTTTGATTTCGAGGGCATGATGGAGGCAGGTGCCAACCATACCAAGCTGACCGACTGCGTGTATGCGCATATAAAGCTGGATCATCCGGATTGTATGTCGCTTTCGGCAGGCGGCTGCTCGATCTGTGAGCGCTGCGCGAAAATGGATGATCTGCCCTGCAGGTTTCCAGAAAAGGCGACGTCCTCGCTCGAAGCATACTGCATCAACGTATCTTCGCTCGCGGAAAAGTGCGGTATGAAGTATATCAACGGTGTCAACACCGTGACCTATTTCAGCGCGATTCTGTTTTAAAATCATACAGGAGATCATTCTTCCTCCCCCAAAAACAAGAGTGGCATCTGCACACATTGCGCTGTGCGGATGCCACTTTGCGTAAAAGATGAAATTTTACGGAATCAGCAGACTGTATTCCATATATGCGATCTCTTCGTTTTCAATGATGCAGTAGAATACTGCCGGTCCATCGCTGTTTTCCTCATAGGTCAGCACGGCATCGATCAGGGAGATCATGTCCGTTGCCACGGGATGGAGCATGGACGGGTCATCCGGGTTGGGAAAGAGTACGACTGCGTTTTCGCTTAACGGATAATACCGATTGTCGCTGAGCTGATATTCATCGGTCGTGGTCAGACAGATGTGCGTGCGCCCGTTTTCATCCTCGATGATATCGCTGAGCGTGGCGGTCAGTTCAAGCGGCTGCGTGCATTCGGTCAAAGAAAATCCGCCGTCGATGAATACGGCGCAGGCAGCGTCCGTCAGCAGCTGGGCCTCTTCACCCCATGCATCGATGCTTAGCTCAATGAGCATATTCTCCCAACTTGCCGCATAGATGCGCATGAGGTGTACCTCATCGCCTTCGGGGAAGGTGTAAGAGAAGGTCAGCAGATGTCCGTCGCCGTTTAAGAAGTCGACCCATGTGCTCAGCTGCGCATTTTCTACAGACAGCGTTTCACCGGCGCGGTCGAGGCGATCTTCGAGATAGGAGTTCGACGTCCAGCTGTCCTTTTCGATGGCGGTGATCGACAGCATGGCTTCCGCGTGCGACAGTTCCAGCAGTACGCCCGGAGCGCTCAGTCCGTAGCCGGGTGTCCAGCCATCCAGAGCCGTACGGTTAAAGGAAATGATTACAAACGAGGGAGCCTCGGCGAATTCGCACAGCGCAGTGCC
>CAZYQB010000360.1:0-2114 GCA_964649595.1 uncultured Oscillospiraceae bacterium
CACTTGGCTCTCTGTTTTTCTATTCACTTGTTACCCTTCTATTGTACCGCAACATTATATTATTCATCTTAAAATGAATGAAGTTTGACAAAGTATCAGAACCGAACTATACTATATAGTTGGTTCGAACAGGAGGCTCTGATCGATGGTCTACACATGGGATGTCACCATTCCACCTTTAAGCGGAGACAAAAAGCGCAAAGGCTATGTCTATCTGCCGGACAACTACAATGCCGATCCAAATCGCCGATTTCCGGTCATGTATATGTTTGACGGACACAACGTGTTCTTTGACAGCCATGCCACCTACGGCAAATCATGGGGCATGAACAGCTATATGAGTTTTACGAAAAAGCCCCTCATCATCGTGGCGATCGAATGCAACCACGAAAACAACCGCCGCCTGGTAGAATACTCACCCCTGACGTTTGAAAACTCTACGCTCGGTCAGGTAAACGGCGAAGGCAAAATCTATATGGATTGGCTGGTGGGCACGCTCAAGCCGATGATCGACAGCAAAATACGCACCCTGCCCGACAGAGAGCATACACTGATCTGCGGCTCCTCAATGGGCGGACTGATGGCGCTGTACGCCGCGGTGGAGTATAATCATGTATTCCAAAGAGCCGCCTGTCTATCCCCAAGCGTATGGGTATCTCCGGCAAAAGTCATCAAGATGATCGCCAAGGCGGATGTCAAAAACGACACCTGCATCTACATGGACTACGGCAGCGAAGAAATATACAATCATGCAGCCAACAAGGAAGCTCTCATCTCCGTGGCACATATGCTGCTGACCCGTCATGTCAACCTCGCCTTCCGAATCGTACCCGGCGGCACACACTGCGAAGCCTCCTGGGAAAAGCAGATCCCGATCTTTATGGATTGTCTGGGACTGTAAAAAGCGAACACATCGCATCCTAAAGAACATACTGAAAAGGTATGTCCTCAGCGCAAGATCAGGCGCACACAGACACAGGAAATATGCAGAAGAAACTCTCCGATAAACGGAGCAGGCAAAAAATCGAGGTGTACCCTTCAATGGAGATTCGTTATTACAAGCGCTACAGCCAGAATCTGCAGCGCGACATGGAGTTTAAGGTTTATGGACACAGCGGCAAGCCGGTGCTGTTCATCCCCTGTCAGGCAGGACGCTTCTGGGACTTTGAAGCGTTCGGCATGATCGGTCCGTGGAGCAAGTGGATCGATCAGGGACTGGTCACAGTCTATTCAATGGATACCATCGACTCGGAAACCTACGCCGATATCAATGGCGACTGCGCATATCGTATGCGCCAGCACGAAAGATGGTATCGCTACACGGTGGACGAGCTGGTTCCCCTGATTCGTCAGCTCAGCTTTGAGCGCAACGGTCATGACGATCTGATTATGACCTTCGGCTGCTCGCTGGGCGCAATGCACGCCGGAAATCTATTCTTCCGCCGTCCCGACCTGTTTGGTTCGGTGCTAGCGCTTTCCGGTCTGTACGATCCCTGCTCGTTCTTTGTAAACTATATGGACGAGCTGCTGTATAACAACTCTCCCACCCTCTTCCTCGCCAATATGCCCCATGACCACTATTACATCGATATGTATAATCAGCGCAAGATGGTATTCTGCGTAGGTCAGGGAGCATGGGAAGATGAGCTGCTCGCCAGCACGCACCGCCTCAAGCGTGTGTTGGACGAAAAGGGTATCCATGCCCAAGTCGATTTCTGGGGACATGATGTAAATCACGACTGGAACTGGTGGTACAAGCAGGTTGACTACTATGTTCCTCAGTTCATCTACGGCTAAAGCAAAGCCTGAGATCGTCCCGTTTATTCCTACAATTCAGTTTCAAAGGAGATCCTTCATCATGAAAAACTTCCTGTTTATTTCGCCCAACTTCCCCGATTCCTATTGGCAGTTCTGCTCTGAGCTGAAGAAAAACGGTATGCGAGTGCTGGGCATCGGCGACTGCCCCTATGATCAGCTCAGAGGTGAACTCAGAGACTGCCTTGAGGACTACTTTAAAGTAGAGAGCCTCGAAAACTATGACGAGGTATACCGCGCTGTTGCGTTCCTAATCTATAAATACGGCAAGATCGATTGGTTGGAATCCAACAACGAAT
>CAZYQB010000361.1:0-2105 GCA_964649595.1 uncultured Oscillospiraceae bacterium
AGCATCAGTCCGATCAGAGGAGAATTTTGACAATCAAATGTGAGTGCACCCAGCCGCGCCCCTGCCGAGAGCATGGCAGCAGAGGCTGTCAGGCACAAAAGCAGGTACAAAATGTGCATAGCATCCCTGCAGCCGTTGCCCATCAATGCACCGTACAGCTCCGGAAAACTCGATGCTTTGGTGTGCACGCACAGGCGAAGAATAACATATACCAGACCTCCGAGGGCGGCGGAAGCAGCAATTACGCCGATATAGGACACACCGCCCAGTCCCGAAAAGAAGCTGACGATTTCGCGTCCCGAGGCAAAGCCAGCACCGATGATCGCCGCACAGATGGCAAATGCAGCCTGCACATCATTTTTTAAAGACAATATCATTTCCCCCGATGCTCAAAATCCGTTCCTTTAAGCGTATGTATGATGGATAGGGAAGATGACTTGAGCAAAACAGCGCCCCGCCCGATCAAATTGCCGATCGGACGGGGCGTTTTGATGGATCGTGATTTTTCGTCAGTCAAGCGTATAGCGGATGGTCCAACTGTCCTCGGATTTTGTCTCAGTGCGGGTGAGCAGCAGGCGATAGAGCGTATCTTTCTGCCAGCAGGTGATCGGATTTTCTTCGTCATCCAGCGAAATTTCTTCGTAGGTGGCGGTGAACTGTGCAGGATCAAAATGCAGCGTGATCCCGTTGATGCTTACGCTGCCCTGCGAAATGACCGGCGGCAGATAGCACATGATCGGCAGCGCAGTGGGGACCTTGGCATCGGAAAGGGTGAGTCTGTCGGTCAGCACCAGAGAGTTGGCTTCGCGGTCCAGCTCGAAGTCACGTCGGAAAGAGGTTACGGCAGCGGCAGGTGCGTAGGTGTTTTCCAGATTCAAACCAAAGCGGATAATCTCGCCGTCTGCACTGTACTCAGCCGAATGCGCGGCAAATTCTCTGCCGTGAAGCTGATTTGCGCCGTTGATAATAGCAGTGTTATGATAGGAGGAGCGCATCGCCCAGATGGTGTATCTGCGCTCGTCGAAGGTCTTTTTTGAGTATCTGCCGACACCTGCATCGATCACGCAGGGCTGTCCCTTGGCGTAGAGGATATAGCTGCCGATGTCGTTGTGGTTATGGCTCTCAGCGTTGTTGCCGCCCTTTGCAGCAAGGAACAGATCATCTTTGGTGCGTGCAGCAGCTACCTGAATGCCTGCAAAGTAGTGAGCATCGCTGCTGACCTTCTGATGAGGTGTACAGTCATCCTCTGTGTAAGTGAACAGCGTCTTGAGTTTTCTAAAGAGCATCTGATTGCGTACGGTGTGCAGCAGCCACGGCTTCTGCGCCAGTCCGTCACGATAGGCGGCACGTCCGAAATCGCACAGCTTTTCCTTGCCGGTCAGTTTTCCTGCACGGATCAGACAACCTGCCGAAACGTTGGTGATGCGGCAGGGCGCATCGGCGAAGTTTACGAAATATGCGTCGGCGATATGAACATGACGGATATAATCTGCCATATTGCCGATCAGCGGCTCATTATAGAGGTTCATCTTACCGCCTGTTGCATCGTAGAACAGCTCGAGCACATCCAGCATGGAAGCGCCGGCGGCATTAAAGTAGCTCGGTCCCTCGTCGCAGCCGCCATCCTCGGCATAGAAATCGAGGAAGCGCTGGGCGCAGCGAGCTATCTTTTTAAGACCTGCGATGCGGCGTTCTTCGTCCTTGTCCATCAGAAGTATGGCAGTCAATACATTGGAAGTGATCCACGGATTCCAGTTGTTGACCGGACGGTTGTGATGCAGTCCCATCCAGTTCATGTTGCTGTAGAACAGGAACGGCTCGAAGATGCGCTCGGTAATTTCTTTTTCGATGCGCTTAGTAATCAGACTGCTTTCCTGATTCAGACGATCCGATAGGAAATAATAAACCCATGAGAGCAGCGAGGCGGTTTCTGCAGAGAACAGATCGATATAGGGCTTTTCGCGTGTGAAATCAGGCAGCGCATCGTTGCCTCTTTCTCTGGGCTTGTGGTGGTTGTTGTGCGCCGGAATGACCCATGAGGTTTCCTCGCAGATTGCCCAGATGCCGTCGATGATGGTATCTATGAATCGTCCCTTACCTTCGAT
>CAZYQB010000362.1:0-2089 GCA_964649595.1 uncultured Oscillospiraceae bacterium
GTTGTTTCGCGAATTCACTAATTATGTGACCATTCCATTTGGTCGTTGCACAAATTATTGATTTAGAGATTATACAAAATAAAGATGAAACTTGCCGTATTTTGCGGCAGGTTTGTTTGTGTTACACAAAAATAATTTGCAATAAAAAAACTTTGCACAGCGCTGCTTGCTGTACAAAGTTTGTATTTAATGTTTTTTAAATCATTTTCATCCCAAACAAAAAGGCACGACTCCATCCATCGGAGTCATGCCTTTTTGTCATTTCTATGTTTCTATTCTTCGTCAGGCACATATTCTATAATCTCGCTCACCGTACACTTCAGAATTTCACACAGCACATTGATCGTCCTTGTGCTGATCGCTTCTCCATGCTTCATCCGGTGCAGCGTATTTGCAGAAAGTCCCTGCTTGAAGATCAGCTGATATTCCGTGATTCCTTTTTTGAACAGAGTCTGATAAAACGGCTTGTATGAAATCATTCGCATCACCGTTTTCTATTTTACTCTGCTCAATTCGTTGACTATGCTTAATAAATTGAGTATAATGTATCAAAAGGAGTTGATCTTTATGCCACATCGTACAGCAAAATCAGAGAACAAAAAACCTCTCGAAAAATGTCCCGACTGCGGTATCGGCTACATGATTCATATTATGGAAAATCGATATCAATGCAGTGAATGCAACGTAGAAGCAACAATGGACGACTACAGTCTCTTCTGGTTTGATGATTTCAACGAATATGATTTTTATGAAGATGACATCCAATACATAAGCGTATATGACGCTGCTTTAAAGATGACATCCAATACATAAGCGTATATGACGCTGCTTTAATATGGTCACATCACGATAAAGACGAAGATTTTATGTTTGGTTACTCAGAAGATGAGTTGGAAGATGCCATTTAAACATACGACGAACATAAACATACCGCCCCGACCACTCCTTTTACAGAGCAGTCGGGGCGGCTTTATATCATATGCGCTTTATATCAGCTTTTTCAGATCAGCTTACACACCGGTTCTCTCGCGGCGCAGCTTTTCGTTCTTGAGCTGATTGGTCACGCGGGTATAGCCCTTGAGGGGTACAATCTTCGCGTCGATGGCATCCAGGATCCAGCTGGGCTGCGGGAAGAAGGACTCTTCCAGCTCGTGAGCCGGGGTGATCCAGTTGCGGGAAGCAACCACAACGGGCGGTGCATCCAGTTCATCAAATGCCATTTCGGTGATCTGACGGGCAACTTCGCTGGCGAAGGAGCCGCGCTCGCAAGCATCGGTAACGATGACCAGGCGACCAGTCTTCTTGACGGACTCAAGAACGGTGTCATAGTCGAAGGGAACCAGAGAACGTGCGTCGATGATCTCGGCTTCCATGCCGTACTTGTCCTTCAGCTCATCGGCAGCCTTCAGAGCGCGATACAGAACAGCACCGAAGGTGAGGATGGTGACATCCTTACCGGCACGCTTGATGTCAGCCTTGCCGAAGGGGATCTCATAGTACTCAGCCGGTACGCCTTCCTTGACGAACTGCTCGCCGTAGTCGTATACGCGCTGAGACTCGAAGAATACAACGGGATCGGTGCCTGCCAAAGCAGAGGCGAGCATACCCTTTGCATCGTAGGGAGTTACGGGGAAAGCTGCCTTCAGACCCGGAATGTGGGCAACCAGAGCAGACCAATCCTGAGAGTGCTGTGCGCCGTACTTGGAGCCGACGGAAACGCGCAGAACAACAGGCATCTTGATGATGTCAGCGGACATTGCCTGCCACTTTGCCATCTGGTTGAATACTTCGTCACCGGCGCAGCCCAGGAAGTCGCAGTACATCAGCTCGACCAGAGCGCGACCGCCTGCCATGGCATAACCGACGGCGCTGCCGACGATGGCAGATTCGCTGATGGGAGAGTTGAACAGACGATGATACGGAATTGCCTCAGTCAGACCGCGGTATACGGCAAATGCGCCGCCCCAGTCACGGTTCTCTTCGCCGTAGGCAACCATGGTGGGATCCTTATAGAAGCGATCAACGATTGCTTCAAACAGAGCGTCACGAACCTGATATACCTTGTTCTTGGAAACGGGCTTGCCGTTCT
>CAZYQB010000363.1:0-2081 GCA_964649595.1 uncultured Oscillospiraceae bacterium
TTTTTCAGACCGCGCGAAAGACGCTCAGAAGATGGATCAAAGAAAATCCCGAGTGCCGCGTCTTTTCGGTGGCGCAGAACGACTGGTCAAACTACTGCACCTGTCCTTCCTGCAAAGGGCTGGATGAACAGTACGGCACGCCTGCGGCAAGCGTCATCACCTTCGTCAATCGCCTTGCCGACGACATCCGCGAGGATTATCCTGACGTACTGCTGCACACATTCGCCTATCAGTACACTCGAAATGCGCCCATAGGCGGGCTGTGCGCGCGTGATAATGTGATCGTGCGCCTGTGCAACATCGAATGTAGCTGGGATACGCCGATGGAGGTTCAAGCTGCGCTCAAGCCAGACAGCGAAGCTGCCGGGTTTGTGGAAAACCTCAGCCGCTGGGGCAGTCTGTGCAGACATCTCTACATCTGGGACTACGCCTGCAACTTCAAAAACTATCTCATGCCCTTCCCCAACTATAAATCCATGCCGCAGAACCTCAGAACCTACCACAAAAATCAGGTGGCAGGCGTGCTGCAGCAGGGAAATTTCTCCTACGGAGAAGCTTCAGGTCTGACCGATCTTGAAATTTATCTGTCAGCAAGACTTCTGTGGGATCCTTATCAGGATGAAGAACAGATCATCGATGAGTTTATAAACGGTGTGTACGGTACGGATGCCTTCCCCTACATTCGCAAGTATATAGACTTGCTTCTGGATGCCATGAAAGACAACATCCTGCCTCTATACTCTCATCCGGATATATCCTTCATTACCGATGAATTGGTAGAAACGGCAGACGCACTTTTCCACAAGGCGCTCTCCGCAGCAAAAAGCGAACGCAGCAGACGTTATATCGAAAAGGAATATCTCTCCATTCTGTTTATCAAGGCGGCGCGCATGGAGCTTGAAAATCCCGAGCGCGAAGGACTAGTCGACAAACTGTATGCAGGCGTAAAGGCATTCAGCATTTCGGAAATTCGTGAACGCCGCCACCTTGAAAACACATTCGAAAGTCTCCGTTCCACCCGTTATGCTAAATCATCTCAGGATGAGTATAATCTGTATTACGTCATGCGGTAGTATATCTTCCTTTTTCTATACTCCCGCAAAGGAGACTATGCAAATGAATCTCAGAAAATTCGATATCCACAGATATCTCACGCCTCCGCAAATCGCAGGCTATATATTTTCATGTTTGATTCCACTGGCGGTTTTCGAGCTGGGCATTATACGAATCCGCAACGGTTGGATGATGAACATCTCCCATTTGATCGCCTTCGTTCTGCTGCCCTGCGCCGCATCTGTGTGGAATTTTAAACTGGTGCGATCTGACATGAGTGTATTTTCCCGCGCAATTAGAATCATCCTGCTCCTGATCGTATTTGGGACTGCAGCAGTTACGGTGATTTTTTGGAGCAAATCGGAAAACCTGCTCCGATACAAAAATGAACAGGTTGTCCAGTCCTACGCCGAAACAGTCCATCGGCAATGCAACGCTCTTCCGTATCTGTCGGATATCGCATCTTTCGAGCAAATAGAATACTATGTTTATCATGGCACGCAGTTCATATTCTCATGGGATTCATATACGCTCATTTGTCGCTACAACGAAGCCGATTATGCAAATACAAAGGTACAAATCGATGAATCATACATCTTCCAACAGACGCCTATCCAATATGCCGAAAACATCTGCCAGCCATCCGCTGAGATTAACGATTATACCTTCCGTATGCTCGATAACAGCCATACACCATATCAGATCAGTTCTTATCCCCAGTTCATCGGACTGATTGGAACAAACGACCGTACCCGTGAAATCGTCTATATGTACTTCTACGATCCCGACTTAGACTACATCGATTCTCTTCCTGACTTCATCAACGAATCCTGCGGCTGGAAGCACATCCGCTGAACCTTTTCACATTGCAGCAAAAGGCTCCCGAATCTCTCTTTCAATGTCACTTAGTTAATGAATCCCGTATTGTTTCCGGAAGGAAGCAATACGGGGATTCATTAACTAAGTGACATTGACCAATGAGCCTGTCGACTTTTTCTCTTAACTGAATCGGGTATTTGTCCATGTGC
>CAZYQB010000364.1:0-2080 GCA_964649595.1 uncultured Oscillospiraceae bacterium
GCCTTTTTGACGGCAAGCTCAATGCCGCCGCAGCAGGGAACCTCCATGCGTACCACGGTGATGCTGCGGATGTCGTTGCGGCGCAGGATCTCGGTCAGCTTTACCGAATAATCAACCGAATCGAGCTTCGGGCAGCCGACAAGGGTGATGTGATCGCGGATGAAATCCTGATGGAAATTTCCGTAGGCATAGGCGGTGCAGTCGGCGGCGATGAGCAGTTTTGCATCCTTAAACCACGGTGCATTGATGGGCGCCAGCTTGATCTGCACCGGCCACTGACGCAGCTCGGATGCTGCGGGCGCGGCGCATGCCGCAGCAGAGTGGCTTTCGGATTTAAGAGCGCGCGCAGCCGTTCCGGGACAGCCGCAGGGCAGCTTTTCTTCGGCTTTTGCCGCCTGTTCTTTCTGCGCTTTGGCGGCGAGTACAGCAGCTTCATCATATGCGGCGGCTTCGCGCTCTACGAATGTGATCGCACCGGTGGGGCAGGCGGGCAGACAGTCGCCCAGACCGTCGCAGTAATCATCGCGCATGAGTTTTGCTTTGCCGTCTACCATCGAGATGGCGCCTTCATGACAGGCGGCGGCGCAGGCACCGCAGCCATTGCACTTTTCTTCATCGATATGTATAATTTTGCGGATCATAGGATCGCCTCCAATGCTTGATTTTATGATGATAGTTTACTATACTGAAAGCGGTTTGTATGTTGGAATTCCAACAGAATTGAAAAAGGAGAGCGTGTCATGGACGATTTTGAAATTTTGTCACAATGTTCTCTGTTCGAGGGGATCGAGCGCAGCGAGATCGAGCTGATGCTGGGCTGCTTGAGCGCAAAGAAAATGGAGGTAGGCAAGGGCGAACCGGTGTTTTTAGAGGGAGACAGCGCGGATTTTGTGGGCGTGGTGCTCTCGGGTGCGGTGCAGATCGTGCGCGACGATTATTACGGAAACCGCAGTGTGATGGCGGTCGCGGAGAGGGGAGAGCTATTTGCAGAAGCCTTTTCCTGCGCGGGAGTCGACGTGCTGCCGGTGAGCGCCTTCGCCCTGACAGGCAGCACGGTAATGATGCTGGGCAGCAAGCGGGTGCTGACGGTATGTTCGAGTGCGTGCCGTTTTCATAACAGGCTCATTAACAATCTTTTGACGGTGGTGGCGCGCAAAACGCTGATGCTCACCCATAAAATACAGCTGATGTCCTGCAGAACCACTCGGGAGAAGATCATGGAGTATCTTTTGGATCAGGCAAAGCGCAGACAGTTGAGCGAATTTGTGATTCCCTATGATCGGCAGGCGCTGGCGGATCATCTGGGCGTAGAGCGAAGTGCCATGTCTGCGGAGATCGGAAAGCTGAAAAAGGAAGGTGTGATCGATACGAAGGGATCATGGTTCAGAATAATTTCGCAGAAGGCAGGAGAATGAAAATAGCCCGTCATACTCCGTGGTCGGCAGAGTATGACGGGCTGAGGGCATTAAAGATATTCTCGTTCATAGGGCAGAAATTCCGCAAGAAAGCCGCGCTGACGCAGTGCTTCCTCGATTTCATCCAGGATTTCTTCCTGATCGGCGGAAATGTGGTGAAAGTGATAGCCGGAGGTGATGTTCATCAGCGGAGCAGAATTGCCGGTGCGCAGATTGTGCATGAAGTTTTGAACATCGCGCCGGTTCTTGATGTTCATGGGCGCGGTTACGCGGCTGTAGATGCGGTGATTGACCATGACGTCCACCACGACGCCGCCTAAATCAACGATGGTGGTCAGCTCATCCTCGGTCTGATCGTCGGTGTGATGGGTCTTGAACAGACGGGTATACTGCTTGGATTCATTGAGCAGATATCCCCGTGCGGTGGATATGATGTCGTGACCTTCGCCTCTCAGCAGAGCAATATCCTGTACCACGATCTGCCGACTCACTCCGGTTGCCTGTCCGAGTGCGCCGCCGGAAAGCGGCACGTCGGATTTTCTCATCAGCTGTATGATCTGTTTGCGTCGCTGTGCTGCGGTCATTCTGTCCTCCATTTGGAATCGTGATCTCCTTTTTTATCGATCCGGTGACCGGACTAATGCTGCTTTTTATATATTGTAAAC
>CAZYQB010000365.1:0-2079 GCA_964649595.1 uncultured Oscillospiraceae bacterium
GCCTGCAAATAAAAATTTTGTTTAAAAATTCATTGGTAAAATCAGGACATTTCCTTTCAGTCATATATGAGCTGCGGCTTTATCCTTTTCCGTTTGCAAATGACCGCCATTCATGCTATAATCATTGTAATATGAACGCCAAGTATGCCGCAAACATATTTCTACTCTACAAGTACGAAAAGGATGGTATCCGCATGAGAATCATATTTATCCGTCACGGTCATCCCAATTACCGCAAAGACTGTCTGACTGAACTGGGGCAGATGCACGCTGCCGCTGCTGCCGAACGTCTGAAAGATGAAGGGATCTGCGAAATCCACTCTTCTTCCTGCGGACGTGCCGCTGAGACGGCACAGTACACCGCCGACAAATTGGGGCTATCCGTTACACAGCATGACTTCATGCGTGAAATCGGCTGGGGATCTATCGACGGCAGCGAATTATATAAAAATGGACATCCCTGGTTCACAGTAGATGATATGGTGGCTCGCGGCATGGATCTGACACGCACTGATTGGCGCGAAACGGAACCTTTCTGTCGAAATCAGACGGTAAACTTCGTCAACAAGGTGGCAGAAGGCATTGACCAGTGGCTCCGCCAGCTGGGTTATGAACGAGAAGGAACTGTGTATCGCGTGACCGGCAGCAATACGGATCGAACCGTCGCCATGTTCAGTCATGCAGGCTCATCCAGTGCAGCTATGTCACATATCCTGTCACTGCCTTTTCCTTATTTCTGCAAGGTTATGGAGATGAGCTTTACATCCATTACCATTCTCACTCTGTCGGATGTGCAAGGTGAGCTGACCATGCCCAAGATCGAGCTTGCAGGCGATTCGCGTCACATCGAGAAATGTGAACGGCTGATTTCCAACTGAATATCCTTAATGGTACTTGTTGAAAACTTTCCCGAAAAGCAGATATATGCCGTTGGCGACAATGCAGGGCGATATGCTTTCATGAACGATTCCTTGATGGATGATATCTTCGACGAGTTGCACCGCGGTGCACGCGCTGTTATTCCGGATATCTACGCGATGCCAAACTTACTTTTAACAGAATCCGTATACTATAGGTAAATCCTCTATTTTTATTTTAGGGAGAGTGATCTGCTCATGCAATGGGATCTGTCCAGACTGTATCAAAGTTTCTCCGATCCGTCTTTTGCTGCCGACCAGCTCGCAGCCGAAGAAATGACCGCACAAATCGAGGAGATGTTTGCACACCCTAAGGCAGATGCCGGTGAACAGCTCGTTGATCTTATTAATGCATTTGATCGCCTGTATTCTGTGACCCGGCGTGTTGGAGCTTTTATCTCCCTCACCCTTGCCGCCGATGCGGAAAACAAAGAAGCTCTTGCCGCCCACGACAAGCAGCAGAGCTTTTCGGTTCGTATGCGTCGTCAATCCAGCGCTCTGAGCCGCTATACAGGCAGCATTGCTGACCTCGAATCATTGATCGAAAAGCACGATCTGCTCAAAGAGCACGCCTTCATGCTGCGTGAAATGGCGAAGGACGCAAAGCACACCATCGATCCTGCACTGGAGGAAACCGTTCTCAAGCTGCGCATCACCGGTTCAGGTGCATGGAGTCAGCTCAGAAGCACACTGGAAAGCACGCTGATGGTCGATTATGAAGAAAACGGCATCGTCAAGCAGCTGCCCCTGCCCGCCGTCCGCAATCTGGCAGGCGATCCCGATCCCGCTGTTCGCAAGCGCGCCTACGAAGCCGAGCTTGCTGCCTATCCAAAAATCGAAACCGCAATGGCAGCCTGTTTAAGCTCCCTCAAGGGAGAAGCACTCACGCTGCTTCCGCTGCGTCATTACGATTCACTGCTCGATCAGACGCTCGATCAATCTCGCATGGACAGAGAAACTCTGGATGCGATGCTGACTGCAATGCGCGAATCCTTCCCCGTATTCCGCCGCTATCTGCGCGCCAAAGCAAAAGCTCTTGGCTACGAAGGTGGACTTCCCTTCTATGAGCTGAATGCGCCTCTGGGCAGCGCAAGCGCCTCCTACACACTTGGCGAAGCGCGTGCTACGCTGGTGGAAGTTCTGGGACGCTTCAGCAAGAAAA
>CAZYQB010000366.1:0-2074 GCA_964649595.1 uncultured Oscillospiraceae bacterium
CTTTAAGCGGGAAGCCGAACAGGGCAGCCAGACACATGGTCATGAAGATGCCGAACTGCGCAGCCGCGCCGAAGAGCATGAGCTTCGGATTGGAGAGCAGGGGACCGAAGTCGATCATCGCGCCGATGCCGATGAAGAGGATCAGCGGGAACAGTTCGTTGGCGATGCCTGCGTTGAACAGCTCCTCCAGCGTTTCGATTGCGCCGGAGAGGGGCAGGTTGACCAGGATGGCGCCGAAGCCCATCGGCAGCAGCAGGGTGGGTTCCATGTCCTTCTTGATCGCCAGGTAGATCAGCGTGCCGCCGATCACCCACATGATGACCATGCCGATCTCCAGGTTGGCGAAGTTGCCGAACAGCTCAGTGAAAAAGCCGACCATAGGGGGGTTCCTCCTTCTTTTAGGGTATGTATGACTGCATACAAAGAAAAAAGACCCTTATTGCAAAAGATGTATCGCCGAAGCGTGCTGCGGCGGTGGTACACGGTTTACAATAAAAGTCTTGCCGCGAAGCACACAGTCGGTGCTTCGTAAATGCCGCGGGTGCAGAGGTGGGACTTGCGCCGGCTTGACGACAGCATTCAGGCATCTTCACGATGCAGGCTACTCCCCTTTATCTTTCCATAGCATAACAGAAAAAGAAATCAGCGTCAATAGAGTTTTGTGTATATTTGTCACATTTTGACCATATTCGCGCAAGTGTATGCAAACACTGAAACATCTTATCATCAATGAATTCTGATTTGTCATGCTGTTTCGCTAAGGCTGCCTCAAAAAGGGAGCCTTTGAAATGAGATGCCCCCGGCATGAAACCAACATCTTCTTGCACATACGCAGAGCATATGATAAAATGACAACAGATACATATAAAAAATCTTTATACGGAGGATAAATGCAAATGAAGGGCACAAAAAAGAAGCGCTCAGAGGGGAACTGGATCATGCGGCTGATCTATGTGGCGGCGGGCGGCGCACTGGGCGTGCTGATGGTAAAATGCGGCATCGAACAGGATATGGACTTTCTACCGCTGTATCTGCTGACGATGGGCACATTTATCATCTCGAGCATACTGACCACGGTGCTTCACGAAGTCGGGCATTTGGTCGGCGGACTTTTGAACGGATACCGCTTCGCCTGCTTTCGGGTGATGGGCATAAGCTGGAACCGTGGTGCGGATGGAAAGATCCGTATGGGCAGGCTGTCCACTCCGGGTGTGGGCGGACAGTGCCTGATGCTGCCGCCTGAGGACGCAAGAGCGTCGTTTATGCTGTATCATGCGGGCGGTGCTTTGATAAATCTGATTTTTGCGGTGCTGTTTGCCGTGTCGGCGCTGATCGCGGGTGCCCAGCCGCCTGCCGCAGCAACTTCGGTGCTGATGAGCTTCTCCTCTGCGCCGGTCAGTCAGGGGCGCGCGATTGCCGAGCTGATCTTGTGGATATTCGCCGTTTCCAATCTGGCAAGCGCGCTGACCAACGGAATTCCCATGAAAACCAACCTCATCAGCAATGACGGACAGAATATGCTCGATCTGCGCCGATCTCCCGATGCGATGCGCCGCCACCTGACGGATATGAAGATTGCCGCCGGAATCTGGCAGGGTGAGAGGCTCAAGGATATGCCCGAGGAGTGGTTTTCCATGCCCTCCGACGAGCAGCTGCACGAAAATGCGATGTTCGTCAGCTCGGGCGTGATGTATTATTCTTATCTGATGGACGATGCACGTATAGAGGAAGCAAAACAGGTGAGTGAAAAGCTGCTTTCTCTGGAGGACGGGCTGGGAGGTCTGCACCGCGCATTGCTGCGGATGGACCGCGCGTTTATGGAGATGATGGCGGATACGCCGCTGGAATACGTCCCCCGCGAGAAGGTGGAGCAGTGGCTGGACAAGCCGACCCGGCAGGTCATGCAGGCGATGAAAAAGAGCCTGACCGCCCAGCGCATCGAATATGCAGATGCGCTGCTGATCCAAAAAGATGAAGCAAAGGCGGCTCAGATTGAAGCGCGCTTTGAAAAGCTCGTCAAAAAGCACCCGGTAGTGACCGATGTTCAGAGTGAGAGGAAACTGATCGCACTGGT
>CAZYQB010000367.1:0-2073 GCA_964649595.1 uncultured Oscillospiraceae bacterium
AAACGCTGGAAGAACCGCCTGCGCACGCGGTATTTATCCTTGCGACGACCGAGCCGCAGAAGCTGCCCGCGACCATTCTTTCGCGCTGCCAAAGATTTGACTTTAAGCGAATCCCTGCCTACATCATTGAGGGCAGACTGCGCACCGTACTCGAAGCCACCCGCGCCTATGCGGAGGATGAAGCGGTTTCGATGATTGCCCGCGCCGCCGAGGGCGGTATGCGTGACGCGCTGAGCATACTGGATATGTGTCTGTCGTACGGCGGCGGAGATCTCAATACCGAATTGGTGCGCGAGGTCTTGGGCGCATCGGATCGAACATTCCTGTTCGATTTTTCGGGCGCACTCATCAGAAATGATGTGTCTGCGGCACTCAGGTTGATTGATCGGCTTATGCGCGATGGACGCGATCCGGCGGTATTTGCACGCGAGCTGACCTCTCATGTGCGTGCGTTGCTGCTGGCAGGAACCTGCACCGAAGGGCTGGAAGATCTGCTGGAGGTCACGCGCGAGGACGCTCAGCGATTCCGTGAGCAGGCGCAGCAGACCAATCAGGCGCGGCTGATGCGGCTGATGTCGCTGTTTATTCAGGCGGAGAACGATATGAAATGGGCGACCCAGCAACGCGCTGTGCTGGAGCTGTGCGCAGTGCGCGCCTGTCATCCCGAACGGGAGCAGGGTGAGGAAGCGCTGATGGATCGGATCTCAGCACTTGAGCAGGCGATGGAGCAGGGGATCGCCATTGCTCCGGCAGCGCAGACAAGCGCAGCGCCTGCCGAAGGCAGACCTGCGGCAGCCAAACCGGCAGTGCCCAGACCGACAAAGGCAGCGCCGCCGCCAGAGGACGAGGCTCAGGCATTTGCGCAGGGCGTGAAGCTGGTCATCAAGAGTGATCCCGGTGTAGGTATGGCGCTGAAAAAGGGAAAATTCGTCCGCACCGAAGATGATGCGCTTATCATTGAGTTCGCTCCTGACGGCAGCGAGATATTCGCGCAGAAGGTCAGCAGGAGCCATGCGGTGATCGAACAGCGGATGAGCGAGGCATTCGGGCGTGAACTGCGCCTGCAGGTGACTACTCAAAGCGCACCAAAGAAGCCGACGACTCCCGATGCAAGCGGCAAAAAAAGGCTCGATCAGATATATGAAGCATTTCCGAGAGACAAAATACAGATTATAGACGACTGATCGATCGAACTATCAAGGATTCAAGTCAGGAATCATATAAAAATTGAAATCATACAATCAGGAGGAACACAACTATGGCAAGAGGCGGATTCCCGAGAATGGGCGGCAATATGCAGCAGATGGCAATGCAGGCACAGAGACTTCAGCAGCAGATGCTCAAGAAGCAGGAAGAACTTGAAGCACGCGAATACACCGCGACCAGCGGCGGCGGCATGGTAGAGGCAAAGGTAAGCGGCAAGAAAGAGCTCATCGAGCTGACCATCAAGCCCGAAGCTGTCGATCCCGACGATGTCGAGATGCTGCAGGACATGGTGATGGCAGCGGTCAACGAAGCACTGCGCACCGCAGCTGAGACCAGCGATCGCGAAATGAGCAAGCTGACCGGCGGCATGAGCCTGGGCGGTCTGTTCTAAGCGCATGAGCGGCATGATCGAACCGATTGCCCGCATGGTCAATCAGCTTTCCAAGCTGCCGGGCATCGGTCAGAAAACGGCGCAGCGGCTGGCGTACTATATCATCTCTCTGCCGGAGGATCAGGTGCGCGAGCTGGCGGTTGCCATATTCAACGGCAAAAAGCACGTCAAGTTTTGCTCGGTCTGCGGCAACTACGCCACTGACGATCCCTGTGAGATGTGTCAAAATGAAGATCGAAACAACGGTCAGCTGTGCGTGGTCAAGGATCCGCGCGACGTTGCTGCGATGGAGCGTATGCGTGAGTTTACCGGCAGATACCATGTGCTGCACGGCGTAATTTCGCCCATGCAGGGCATCGGTCCGGATGATATCCGCATTCGCGAGCTGATGGCGCGCCTGTCCGACAACGAGGTGGAGGAGGTCATCCTCGCCACCAATCCCGACGTCGAAGGCGAAGCCACCGCATCCTACATCG
>CAZYQB010000368.1:0-2063 GCA_964649595.1 uncultured Oscillospiraceae bacterium
GATGACCATTGTTATGGATATGTACCACCGCTATGAACTGACCGGCGGCATCTATCTGGTCTCCCAGACTTGGAGCTACAGAGCCCTCAGCATCTATCGACAGTTCGGCTTTAAGCCCTACACCGGTCCTCAGCCCAACGGCTGGCATTCCTCCATCGATGATTTCGAGCAGGAAAGTCGGGAAGCATGGGATCTGATCGAGAAAAAACTGCGTGAGCGCGAACAGCTCTAAAATATATTTCCTCATACATTTTCACCGCGTGTGCATCTCGTCCGCCAAAATCGGCTCAGACAGATGCGCACGCGGCTTTTTTATGCTATAATGCACTTGTTCAAACAATTGTCCCCATATACTCTAAAACAAGGAAGTGACATCATGCGCTATATCGATCTGAACAACGATTCAAAACGTCAGATCATCGTAGATCGTGAAAACGGTCAGTATCTGGGTCATGTATCCAGTGTCCTTCTGGAAGATGGCAAAACCATCGTCGCCGTATATCCCAAGGGACATGGACGCGGTCCGATCATCCTTAAAAAAAGCTTCGACGGCGGTCTTACATGGAGCGAACGCCTGCCCCTGCCTGAATCCTTCAAAACCTCGCTTGAAGTCCCCACCGTCTATCGCATGAAAGATGCATCCAGCAAGGAACGCCTGATTCTCTTTACCGGACACTTCCCCATCCGCACCGCCGTCAGCGAGGATAACGGCGATACATGGACGGAGCTTTATCCGCTGGATGATTACGGCGGAATCGTCGCAATGGGCGATGTCATTGCATTAGATAAACCCGGCAGATATATGGCACTGTTCCACGATGAAATCAATGCCTTCTACGGCGGCAATCGCCGCGAAAAAATCTCCTTCCTCCGCTGCGAAGCAGACGGACGGAAAAAATATGTCCGCATTACTTCTCATATGAAAGACAGCGGCTTTGAGCCGGTTGAACATACACTGATCGAAGGCGATGCAGACATCCCCGAGGAAAACAGCATACTGCTGCACGAGACCACCTTCGGCAAGCTGGACTTCGGCAAGCATTTTCACGTCAATAAAATCATCACACAGGACGGGGGACTTACATGGTGCCAGCCGCAGACCGTTGCACGTCACCCCATCGCGCATCTGTGCGAGCCGGGAATGATCCGCCTTACCGACGGACGCATTGCCGTGCTGCTGCGCGAAAACAGCCGTCGACTGAACTCCTTCATCATGTACTCCTTCGATGAAGGGCAGACCTTCACCAAGCCTGTTGAACTGCCCGACGCACTGACCGGCGACCGCCACACCTGCCGCCGCCTCAACGACGGACGCATTGCCGTCACCTTCCGCGACATGGCACACGGAAGCCCTACCCACGGCGACTGGGTGCTGTGGATCGGAACGGACGATGACCTCATCAACCGCACCGAAGGTCAGTACCGCATCCGCCTGAAGGACAACTATCCCTCGCAGTGCGACTTTGACTGCGGTTATCCCGGTATGCACATACTGCCCGACGGGACCATCGTTGCGCTGACCTATGGTCATTGGCTGCCGTGGACGCGGATTGCGGAAACACACGACGGTCTGGCTCATATGGATTCACTCAGCAAGATGGGCGACAATCAACCCTATATCCTGTGTGTCCGCCTGCATCCGGACGAACTGGAGCATATGTAATGTGAATTAGCCCGTGCGGAACATACTTTTCGCTTTACAACCAACTGCTTCATGGCTTATAATAGGTACACGATTATTTTTCCGGAGGTCTTTTTCATGAGCGAGTATACTGTAAAACAGCTTTTCGCCGCCGCACCGACCGAAGTGATCGAAAACGTCACGGTCAGCGGCTGGGTGCGCACCATGCGCGACTCCAAAACCTTTGCCTTCATTGAGCTCAATGACGGCACCTTCTTTAAAAATCTGCAGATCGTAATGGAAGCCGATCAGGTCGAAAACTACCGCGAGCTGGTTCGCGGCATCAGCGTCGGTGCTTCCGTCACCGCCACCGGCACGCTGATCCCCACGCCCGAGCGCAAGCAGCCCTTTGAGCTGAGCGCAAAGAGCGTGGAGATTCTGG
>CAZYQB010000369.1:0-2054 GCA_964649595.1 uncultured Oscillospiraceae bacterium
AAAAAAAATCTGCCCAAAGAAAACGCGGACAGAGTTATCTCATTTCAAAAAATGGCTCCCTCCGAGAGGGAGCTGTCAGCGTAGCTGACTGAGGGAGTTCGTTGCTCATTGCACCGATTGTATTGTGCGATATGCTCGTCAAACTCCCTCCGGTTTCGCTTCGCTCAACCACCTCCCTCGGTGAGGGAGGCCTTTGGTCGCGTTTATTCAAACGATTCCACAAATTCCAACTTGAAATGAGATATCCCTGAAAACGCAGATGATCTATATTGACGGATGCAGGGAAAATGCTTATACTTTTTTAAAAGTGCTCTGCAAATGGCATTAAGGAGGAGAATCACCATGATGAAATTTATCAGTCGGATTGAGGCAAGAAATGCTCAACCCAGAAGTGAACGCCCGATAGTGATTGCCTGCATCGGAGACAGCGTGACACATGGATGCTTTGAACTGGTTGTTTCGCAGAAAGAGAATACTTATCAGCCGGTATATCAGCCCGATGAAGGTTATGTCGCCAGATTGAGCAGGCACATCAATCGGCTGTTTCCTGCGGCGGCGGTCACTTTGCTCAATGCCGGAATCAGCGGTGACAGCTCGCGCGGCGGTTTGCAGCGACTGCAGAGAGATGTGCTGAACTTTAGTCCTGATCTTGTTGTAGTCAACTTTGGATTAAATGATTCGATGAATAAAGATACAGAGGCAGGGATTGCTGCATACGAAAGCAATATGCGTCGAATTTTTCAGAAGATTCTTGAATCGGGCGCTGAAGCAATGCTCGTTACGCCGAATTTTATGTGCAGCTATGTGTCGTGCGCAGTAGAAGGGGATGGACTTCGGGCAACGGCGCAGCGTGCCGCCGAGGTGCAGAACGGAGGAATTTTGAAGCGTTATACAGAAGCTGCGCGTATTGTCGCGCGAGAGATGAATGTACCAATTGCCGATACTTACAGGCGTTGGGAGCAGCTGCATGACGCAGGGGTTGATACAACGATGCTCCTGTCTAACGGTATTAACCATCCGACAAAAGAAATGCACGATCTGTTTGTTGAGGAGATTCTGCGTACGGCATTTGAAGGATGATGAAATTATTTCTATGAAACAAACCGACCCGGACGACAAATTTTTCTCGTCCGGGTCGGTTTGTTTGATTATTTATGGAAGCACGAACTCATGCCCACCGATACTTGTCGGCTTAGTACATTCCGCCCATGCCGCCGGCGGGAGCTGCCGGTGCGGGAGGATTCTTGTCGGGCAGATCTGCCACCAGAGATTCGGTGGTCAGAACCATGGAAGCAACGGAAGCTGCGTTCTGCAGGGCGCTGCGGGTGACCTTGGTGGGGTCGATGATGCCGCGATCGATCATGTCGCAGAATTCGTCCTTGGCGGCGTCGTAGCCGTGACGGGGATCGTTGGAAACCTTGATGTTGGCAACGATGACGCTGCCTTCAACGCCTGCGTTGGTAGCGATCTGACGGACGGGTTCCTCCAGAGCGCGCAGGATGATGCTGATACCGGTCTTGGTGTCGCCGGAGTAGTTGTTAACCATGGCGGCTACAGCCTTGGAGGCGGCTACCAGTGCAGATCCGCCGCCGGGAACGATGCCCTCTTCAACGGCGGCGCGGGTGGCTGCCAGAGCATCCTCGATGCGCATCTTGCGCTCCTTCATTTCGATCTCGGTTGCGGCACCAACGTTGATGACTGCTACGCCGCCTGCCAGCTTGGCGAGGCGCTCCTGCAGCTTTTCACGATCGTAATCGGAGGTGGTGTCTGCGATCTGGCTGCGGATGGAGGCAATGCGGGCGCGGATCTCGTAGGGATCGCCGGCGCCTTCTACGATGACGGTGTTCTCCTTATCGACCTTGACCTGACGGGCGGTACCCAGCATATCCAGGGTAGCTTCCTTCAGTTCCAGACCCAGTTCCTCGGTGATGACCTGACCGCCGGTCAGGATGGCGATATCCTGCAGCATGGCCTTGCGGCGGTCGCCGAAGCCGGGAGCCTTGACTGCAACGCAGGTGAAGGTGCCGCGCAGCTTGTTGAGAACCAGCGTCGCC
>CAZYQB010000370.1:0-2023 GCA_964649595.1 uncultured Oscillospiraceae bacterium
CCGCAGCAGTTTAGGAAATCGAAGCATCGTGCAGTTCAATGATCTGAGCGTGGATACCGACAAAGGATTGGTCATGAAAAATCTGCAGCAGATCACCCTCTCCGCACTCGAATATAAGATTCTGCTGATGTTTATCTCGAACCGCGGGCGCATTCTGTCGCGTGCGCGGCTTCTCGACGAGATCTGGGACATTGCCGGAGATTACGTCAACGACAATACACTCACCGTCTACATCAAGCGCATCCGTGAAAAAATTGAAGATGATCCCGCCAATCCGCAGATCATCAAAACCGTTCGCGGTCTGGGTTATCGAATGGACTGACAGGGAGATGAGTACATGAAACTGCTTCGAAATCCCGAGATCCGCACAGAGCTGTTCATTCATCTGCTGCTGACGCTTTTCTTCCTCGCTGCCAGTCTCCTCTTTCCGATTCCTGCCTTCCTGCTGATCCTTCTCAGCGCATCAGCATATCTGTCGGTGCATATGCTCTTTCTCAAAAAGCGCTATTGCGCGCTCGATACGCTCAATCACTGCATTGACCGCATTCTTCACGGACAAGACGAGCTGCTCATCACCACAAACAGCGAAGGCGAGCTGTCCATACTCAAAAGCGAGATCCACAAAATGACACTTCGCCTCAAAGAAAGCACCGACGCACTGCAATCCGAAAAACTCCAGCTCATCGATGCCATTGCCGATATTTCCCACCAGCTGCGCACACCGCTGACTGCCATGAATTTAAGCGTATCTATGCTGGCATCAGAAGATCTTCCCATCCGGCGACGCATTGAAATTTCTCATGATCTGAGAAAATCACTCAAACGCATTGATTGGCTGATTGATGCGCTTTTAAAAACATCACGTCTCAACGCCGGTGTCGTTCAATTTCAAAAGGAAAGCGTACTTGTACGGGAGTTGTTCGAAAAAGCTGCTGCGCCTCTGCTGATCGTAATGGATTTAAAAGACCAGACGCTTCAAACCGATATTCGATCCGAACAGCTCTGCGGCGATATCGCATGGTGCACCGAAGCACTCGGAAACGTGCTGAAAAACTGCGTAGAGCATACCCCCATCGGCGGCTGCATCCATATTTCCGCGCAGGAAACGCCGCTGTTTACCGAAATTATCATACGCGACAACGGCGCGGGCTTTGATGAGAATGATCTTCCCCATCTGTATGACCGCTTTTACAAGGGAAGATCTGCTTCCGCTGAAAGCATCGGCATCGGGCTGGCACTTGCACGCAGCGTGATCTCCCAACACAACGGCACCATCTGTGCCTCCAACCGTCCAACCGGCGGCGCACAGTTTACCATAAGATTCTATAAACAAGTCGTATGAGATCCCTTATAGGCACTTTGGTGACAGATCACTTATCCATTAGTCACCGAAGTGTCACTTTCGTTTGATATCATCAAATCACAACGAAGGGAGGTTATCCAAATGGAAATCCTAAAGGTAGAAAATTTAAGCAAGGTATACGGCACGGGAGAAAACATGGTATGCGCACTGGGCGGCATATCGTTTTCCGTAGAAAAAGGTGAGTTTCTCGCCATCATCGGACCGTCCGGTTCAGGCAAATCGACACTGCTGCACATCCTCGGCGGAGTAGATCATCCAACCTCAGGCAAGGTATATCTCAACGGTCAGGACGTATACGCGCAGAACGAAGATCAGCTTGCCATCTTCCGCCGCCGTCAGGTCGGACTGGTCTATCAGTTCTACAACCTGATTCCGGTGCTGAACGTAGAGGAAAACATCACTCTGCCGGTGCTGATGGACGGGCGCAAGGTCAACAAGGAGCATTTGAGTGAGCTGCTCAACACGCTCGGACTTTCTGCTCGCAAAAAGGCGCTGCCCAATCAGCTATCCGGTGGTCAGCAGCAGCGCGTATCTATCGGACGCGCGCTCATCAATGCACCTGCTGTAGTACTTGCCGACGAGCCGACCGGAAATCTTGACTCCAAGAACAGTCAGGAGATCGTAGAGCTGCTCAAGCACTCCAACCGCGTATACGGACAG
>CAZYQB010000371.1:0-2020 GCA_964649595.1 uncultured Oscillospiraceae bacterium
AGGTCGAGCTGTATCTGCGTGAACAGTCGATAGATGGAAGTGGTACCGCGGTACATTTGTGCCGCCTTCCCTGTATTTTGCGGGGAGGGCGGCTTTTTGTGGTCTGCTGTGTATTTTCATCATTTTTTTGCAGATGTTTGTAGAACGGGAGGATAATAAAAAATGAAGTTTACCGAAGAATACTTTGCCCATCATATGCGCCCTTTGACCGGCAGCGCGATCCGTGAGATCTTCAAGCTGCTGGCAAAGCCCGGCATGATCTCCTTCGCCGGCGGCAATCCCTCTATGACCGCACTTGAGCCGGATGTCATTTCCGAACTATCTCAGGAGGTGCTGGCAAAGCACGGCGCCAACCTGCTCCAGTACGGCGCGACCGACGGATTTGGTCCCCTGCGCGAGAGCGCCGCAGAATTCCTGCGCGGCTCGTCCGTCAACTGCGATGCAGGCTGTCTGCTGCCGGTTCAAGGGGGTTCTCAGGCATTTGACCTGCTCCTCAAGTCCCTTATCAATCCCGGCGACGTGATTCTGGTGGAAAGCCCGACTTTCCTCGGCGCGATTCAGGCAATGCGCGAATACAACGCAAAACTGATCGCCATGCCGATGGACAACGAAGGCGTCATCGTGGAAGCGGCGGAGGAACTTATCAAGAAGCATCACCCCAAGATGATGTACGTCATCCCCACCTTCCAGAATCCGACCGGCATCACCCTGTCCCTGAGCCGCAGAAAAGCCCTGGCAGATCTGGCATCGAAGTACGGCGTAATCATCGCTGAGGACGACCCATATCGCGATCTTCGCTACAGCGGCGAAGCGCTGCCCTCCATCCAATCCTTCGACGAGGAAGGCTGGGTCGTATATATGTCCAGCTTCTCCAAGTACGTCTCTCCCGGTATGCGCGTGGGCGCGGCAGTAGTTCGCAACAATCCGCTGCTGCTTCGCAAAATGGTCATCGCCAAACAGTCGGTGGACGTACACTCTCCCCTGCTCACTCAGGCGATCATCGATGCCTATCTGCGCAAGGGGCTGATGCCCGCGCACCTTGCGCGCATCTGCGGCGACTATAAGCTGCAGCGCGACGCCATGCTCGAAGGCTTCAAGCACTTCCCCGCAGGCACCACTCACACCCTGCCGGACGGAGGTCTGTTCGTGTGGGCAGAGTTTCCCGACGGCGTTGACGGCATGAAGGTATTTGATCGCGCCGTCGAAAACAACGTGGCATTCGTTCCCGGCACCCACTTCTATCCCGATGGCGGACACCTGAGCACCCTGCGCCTTAACTTCTCCATGAGCGATGTAAACACCATCAAGATCGGCATGGAGCGCTTGGGCAAAGTCATTTCCGACGTTGTGAGGGAAGGCTAAAGCTCAGTTGCCCAAAGCGAATCCGTCCAATAAAAGGCGCCCTCAAGGAGAGAGCTTTCAGTGAAGCTGACTGAAGGAACTCATCCCCAAATGATCCCTTCTCATCTTCAATTTCCGACAAAACAATCACAAAACAGGAGTGAATTTTTCCATGAGCAAGAACGCACTGGACATTCTGCGCGAGCGCGGATTTGTCAAGCAGGTTACCTTTGAAGATGACCTCTACAAGGCTTTTGACGACGGCATGGTCACTTTCTACATCGGTTTTGACCCGACTGCAGACTCGCTGCACATCGGTCACTACATTCCGATCATGGCAATGGCTCATCTGCAGCGCGCCGGTCACAAGCCGATCGCACTGATGGGAGGCGGCACCGCAATGGTCGGCGATCCCTCCGGCAAAAGTGATATGCGCAAGATGATGACCGTCGAAACCATCGACAGCAACGTAGCCTGCTTCAAAAAGCAGATGGCTCGTTTTCTGGATTTCGACGAGTCCAAGCCCAACTGTGCGCTGATCGTAAATAACGCTGACTGGCTGCGCAATCTCAACTACATTGATTTTCTGCGTGACATCGGTTCCTCCTTCTCGGTCAACCGTATGTTGACGGCCGAATGCTACAAGCAGCGCCTCGAACGCGGTCTGACCTTCCTCGAG
>CAZYQB010000372.1:0-2015 GCA_964649595.1 uncultured Oscillospiraceae bacterium
ATGATCGATCTTAAAGGTGGTCCGTGCATTTACAAGCGCATCTCCGGCTGCGGCTCCGGTACGGAATACATGGCGGTAACGCCGTGGGGCGATCTGTATCCCTGCCATCAGTTTGTGGGTGAGGAGAAGTTCAAACTGGGCAACATTTGGGATGGCGTGACCAACCATGAAATTCAGGGTGAATTCGCTTCTTGCAACGTATATGCTCGCCCGGAATGCAGCGATTGCTGGGCAAAGCTGTACTGTTCGGGTGGCTGTGCTGCCAATGCCTACCATTCCACCGGATCGGTTCGCGGCGTATATAAGAAGGGCTGTGAACTATTCCGCAAGAGAATGGAATGCGCCATCATGCTGGCAATTGCCAGAGAACTTGAAGGCTGATGAAACGTAAATGATGAATACGCCAATCTGTGATTTTGTGCGCAGCTATGCAGACAGCCGTGCATTGCGTCTGCATATGCCCGGTCATAAAGGGGTGCGTCTGCTCGGCATGGAGGAATTGGATATTACCGAAATCGGCGGCGCAGACAGCCTGTATGAGGCAGACGGCATTATCAAGGAAAGCGAAGAAAATGCCTCGGAACTGTTCGGCTCGAAAACCTTCTATTCTACGGAGGGTTCGTCACTGTGTATTCGCGCAATGATTTATCTGACTGCGCTGTACGCGCGCTCTATCGGCAGAAAAGCACTGATTGCCGCTGGGCGCAATGCGCATCGCACTTTTTTAAGTGCCTCTGCGTTGAATGATGTCGAAGTAAAATGGCTTACATCCAGAAGACAGGATTCATATTTATCCTGTGTAATCGACGCGGCTGAACTGGATGGATATCTGAATAATGCAGTTGAATTGCCTGCAGCAGTCTATTTGACCAGCCCGGATTATCTAGGAAATACCGTGGATATCGATGCGCTTGCAGAGGTTTGTCATCATCATGGCGTACTGCTGCTTGTGGATAATGCACACGGTGCATATCTGAGGTTTTTAGGAGTATCTCGTCATCCGATTGATCTGGGCGCAGATATGTGCTGCGATTCGGCACATAAGACTCTGCCTGTGCTGACCGGCGGCGCATATCTGCATATTTCATCCAAGGCACCGGAAATGTTTGGTCAACAGGCAAAAAATGCACTGGCAATGTTTGGTTCTACCAGCCCCTCTTATTTGATACTTCAATCGCTGGATGCGGCAAATCGGTATCTGGCGGAGGGATATCGGGAAAAGCTGGCGGAGTTTATTCTTGAGACAGCTCAGGTTCGTGCGCGGTTGAGCAGGCATGGCTATATAATGCGGGGCGATGAGCCGTTGAAGCTGACAATAGAAACTAAGCCCTACGGTTACGAGGGCACAGAGCTGATGGATCGGCTGCTGAAATATGGAATCGTCTGCGAATTTGCCGACAGAGATTTTCTGGTTATGATGGTCGCACCCGAAACAGGCAGAAGAGGCTTGGAGAGATTGAAGGATGCGCTGCTTTCTATTGAACAGCGTGCACCGATCGCGGAAAAGCCGCCGATGTTTCGGGCGGCTGAGTCGGTTATGTCGATTCGTGAAGCTGCATTTTCTGTAAGTGAGAATGTTTCGATCGAGCAGAGTGAAGGAAAGATTCTTGCCGCGGCAACTGTTGGATGTCCTCCTGCAGTGCCGATTGTGGTGTGCGGTGAAATGATCGATGCGCACGCAGTTGAATGCTTTAAGTATTACGGGATCGAGATGTGCAGCGTAGTAAAAGATATGTGAAACAACGCCATGGAGGGCTGTGTGATGTTTATCGCACGGCTCTTTTTTATATAGGGATCTGTTGCGAGTTTAGAAGCGGAAAAAAGAGGAATAATGGAAATGAAACGATCATTCAAAAAATCGCGTGGGAGCTCTCCTGGTTGTGAGAAAAGGTGGGCTGCATATTAGAAAAACGTCGGAACATTGTTTTGTGCAAAATGACGATTTTTCTGGATTTATCTCAAAAAAGTTTTGAGATGAGTGTCTAAAAATGAGCATATAAAATAGGAAGAAAAAA
>CAZYQB010000373.1:0-1508 GCA_964649595.1 uncultured Oscillospiraceae bacterium
TCTTGTCAATACGCAGTTTGTGCCCACGCCTGTTGCACGGGGGCGTTTCTGTGAAGACAGCTTAAAAACTGCTGTGCTGACCGGGACGCAGCAGTATGTCATTCTTGGCGCAGGACTGGATAGCTTTGCATTTCGCGAAAAAGAACTTGTGGAAAAATGTTGCGTGTTCGAAGTTGATCGTCTTGACGTACAAGCGGATAAACTCAAACGCATTCATCGGGCAGGATGGGTAATACCCGATGGAGTGAAATTTGTGTCGATGGATTTTAAGAAAGATGATCTAAAGGAAAAGCTGCTGCACGCAGGCTTTGATATAAGGAAGAAAACTTTCTTTTCATGGCTAGGGGTGAGTTATTATCTGACGATTGAAGAGATTGAAAATATGATTGGTGATCTGGCAGCGATTGCTGCTGAAGGAAGTACGCTGTTGTTTGATTTCGCGGATGCAGAGCTGTTTTCATCGAATGTGAAGCGTGTTCAAAATATGATAGCGATGGCAGCGGCAGCCAATGAGAATATGAAAACCTGTTTTTCTGATGAACAACTGACATATATGTTGGAAAGACAAGGTTTTTTGATCTATGAATTGATGGATCAAGGGCAGATTCAGAAAACGTATTTTTCTGATAGAGACGACGGATTAAAAGCCTTTGAACATATCAAGTATGCGCTGGCAGTATTAAAACACTGTGTTTTTTTGCCGGATACAGTATGATTGCTAAACATATTGCAATATATTGGGTTGACTTTGCTATAGTAACGTAGTAAAATAGGCGTGTTTATTCAAAAAATGGAGCTGTATATAGATTTTCTGAGAAAAGAATACTGTGCAGCATCCATCGTCAGGAGGACATCCCTATGAGTTCGAATACCATTCAAATCTTGATTGCCATGGTGATCTACATGGCAATCGTCATCGGGATCGGTCTGATCTACGCAAAGCGCGCTAATCAGAATTCCGATGCTTACTTCCTCGGCGGACGTTCGCTCGGTCCTTGGGTCACTGCAATGAGTGCAGAGGCTTCTGACATGAGTGGATGGTTGCTGATGGGTCTGCCCGGCGTTGCCTATTGGTTTGGTCTGGCAGATGCTTTCTGGACCGCGTTGGGTCTGGCGGTCGGTACCTATTTTAACTGGCTGATCGTTTCCAAGCGCCTGCGCCGCTACAGCGTGCGTGCTAACAACTCCATCACGCTGCCGGAATTCTTTTCTAACCGTTTCCGTGAGAACAAGAAGCTCATCATGGCTATCTCTGCTGCGTTTATACTGATCTTTTTCACAGTATACGCTTCAAGCTGCTTTGTTACCTGCGGCAAGCTGTTCTCTGCGCTGTTTGGCACCTCCTATGTATCGATGATGATCGTTGGTGCGATCTTCGTGCTGCTGTACACCATCCTGGGCGGCTTTCTTGCAGAAAGCGCTTCCGACTTCATGCAGGCCATCGTCATGATCGTGGCTCTGACCGTTATAGTAGTCATCAGCACAGTCAATGCGGGCGGCATCGGTGA
>CAZYQB010000373.1:1518-2007 GCA_964649595.1 uncultured Oscillospiraceae bacterium
TTGAAAATGCCAAGGCGATCCCCGGCTTTATGGAGTTCTTTGGTCTGGCTTCTCCGACGCTGGATGCAGCAGGGACTCAGATCGTGGAAGCAGGTGTTCCGGTATTCGGTGAGGCTTCTGATTACAGCATTCTGACGGTGTTCTCTATGATGGCATGGGGATTGGGCTACTTCGGTATGCCGCAGGTTCTGCTTCGGTTCATGGCGATCCGCAGAGAGGATGAACTGACCCGTTCTCGCCGCATTGCCATGGTTTGGGTTATGATCTCTTTGGCGGTCGCCGTATTTATCGGTATCGTAGGTCGTCAGCTTTATCCGACGGCGCATCTTACCAAGGCTGCCGCAGAGAATATCTTCATTACTCTTGCAACCAGTTCGCTGCCTCCGATTCTCGCCGGTTTTGTCATGGCGGGTATTCTGGCAGCAACCATTTCCTCCTCCGACTCCTATCTGCTCATTGATGCATCTGCCTTCTCAAAGAACATCTTCC
>CAZYQB010000374.1:0-1995 GCA_964649595.1 uncultured Oscillospiraceae bacterium
GTATAATATGAGCAATGGGAGGAAGCATTCATGAAGTTCCTGCTTACCGGTGCAAAAGTGTATCAGGGTGGCACATTGAAGGCTTTGGATATTGCCGTTGAAAATGATAAGATCATTGGCGTTGGAGCCGGTGTCGGGAATACTCTCGATCAGACCGGCTTTGACGCCATTTTTCATGTAGACGGCAAAGTGATCTCTCCGGGATTTGTGGATGTTCATGTGCATCTGCGCGAGCCCGGTTTTACCCAGAAAGAGGACATCGCCTCCGGCACGCTGGCGGCGGCACGCGGCGGCTATACCGCCGTCTGCTCGATGCCCAACCTCAAGCCCGCACCCGACAGCGTGGAGAATATTGCCGTGCAGCAGAAGGTGATCGACGAAACCGCACACATTCATGTTTATCCCTACGCCGCAATCACCATCGGTCAGAAGGGCGCAGGCGAGTTGACCGACATCGAAGCACTGTCCAAGAAGGCGATCGCCTTCTCGGATGACGGCAAGGGCGTTCAGAAGGATGAACTGATGCTTGAAGCCATGAAGCGCGTAAAGGCTGTCGGCAGCATGATCGCGGCGCACTGCGAGGATGAATCGCTGCTCTTTGGCGGTTATATCCACGACGGAGAATATGCACGCCTGCACGGACACAAGGGCATCTGCTCCGAAAGTGAATGGGGACAGGTCAAGCGAGATATCGAACTGGTCAGACAGACCGGCTGCCGTTACCATGTATGCCATGTTTCCACCAAGGAAACCGTGGAACTGATCCGACAGGCAAAGAAGGAAGGTCTGCCCGTAACCTGCGAGACCGGTCCGCACTACCTTACAATGTGTGATATGGAGCTTCAGGAAAACGGACGCTTCAAGATGAATCCGCCCATTCGCAGCGCTGAGGACAGGGACGCACTGCTTGCAGGTTTGATCGACGGCACGGTGGACATGGTCGCAACCGATCACGCGCCGCATACCGCCGAAGAAAAGAGCAAAGGTCTTGAAAAGAGCCTGATGGGCGTAGTGGGCATTGAAACGGCATTTGCAGTACTTTATACCAAGTTGGTACTGACCGGAAAGATGACGCTGGAGATGCTGATCGAGCGCATGAGCATCGCGCCGCGCCGGGCATTCGGCATCGACGGAGGCGAGATCGAGGTTGGTGCAAAGGCTGATCTTGCGGTGCTCGATCTTGAAAGCGAATATACCATTGATCCTGAACGGTTCCTCTCTCGCGGACGTGCTACGCCGTTTGAAGGCTGGAAGGTCGTGGGAGAAAATACCATGACCATCGTGGACGGAAAGATCGTCTGGCAGAAGAACTGACACTTATGAATATACAATACGATAGAGAAAAGAGGTTCCCGTATGTATAAAAAGGGCATTTTCACCATCGTTTCCAATGAACCGATCACGCCGCTGGTGTACAAAATGGTGCTCTCCGGTGACACGAGTGATCTGCAGGTTCCCGGACGATTCGTAAACATCGAACTGGACGGATTTTTCCTGCGCCGTCCGATCTCGGTCTGCAACGTGGAAGGCAATGAGCTGACCATCGTTTACAAGACGGTGGGCGAGGGTACCAAGGCGATGAGCAAGTATCCCGTCGGCAAGCAGCTCGATATCCTCACGGGACTTGGGAACGGTTTTGACATCACCAAGGGCGGCGACAAGCCGGTGCTCATCGGCGGCGGTGTAGGCGTGCCTCCCATGTATCTGCTGTGCAGAAGGCTGCTGAAAGCGGGCATTCGTCCGCAGGTCATCCTCGGCTTCGGCAGCGAAAGAGACATCATTCTGGTGGATGAATTCCGCGCACTGGGTGTGGATGTTCATATCGCCACCAACGACGGCAGCGTAGGCGTAAAGGGCTTCGTTACCGACGTTCTTAAAACTCTTGACTACAACTACTTCTACGCCTGCGGTCCGGAACCGATGCTCAAGGCGCTCTCCATGCAGTCCACTTCATCGGGACTTCTCAGCTTTGAGGAGCGCATGGGCTGCGGCTTC
>CAZYQB010000375.1:0-1982 GCA_964649595.1 uncultured Oscillospiraceae bacterium
CCTGCTTACGTGGATCGCTTTGCCTGCGACTGGCATCGACTTTCAACCACAGACCTGTGCCTCGACAACCAGAATTATTATACAACACGGTCATTGAAAAATCAAGCGATATTTTACCGCTGTTTTCCTTGCATTGAAGGATGCCGAACGATCTTTTTAAATATCCTTCCAAAGATGCTTATTTCTCTTTTTTCAGCCGATATCTACGGCTGGAACCGTAATGACAGTAGTGCGTTCCAGCGATGGATATCGCGTGAATTTCAGCGACTCCACAGGCTTTCAATGCTTCAGCACAGGAGCAAATTGTACTGCCGGTAGTGATTACATCATCTACAAGCAAGATACGCTTTCCGGTCAAGTTACCCTTGGCAAGAAATGCATTTTTCAGGTTCTTCAAGCGTTTGCTTCGGCTGAGCTTTGCCTGCTGCTTCGTTCTGCGGATTCGTCGAAGAATATCAGTATTTAAGGCAATTGCTGTCTGTTGGCTGATTAAACGCGCAAGAACTTCTGATTGGTTAAATCCTCTTTCGTAAAGGCGTGCCGGATGAAGCGGCACCGGGATAATCAGATCATACGAACTTTCGCAACGTGACTCAAGCAGGTGTACCATGTCTTCAGCCATATGTTTTCCGAGCTCTTTTATTCCCTGAAATTTAAATGCGCGGATCATTCCACGAATCGGTCGTCCATAGTAATAGACAAATGAAATGGATTCTATTCCGCGTTTGCGCCATTCGCTGCGACCGGCAATAATGTTCGCTGGCTTTAATTCGGTTTTGCATTCGTTACATAAAAATGGATGTTCACAGCCCGTTTCATCTCCACATCCCATGCATTTGGCGCGTGACGGATACAGCGTCTCCTTCAAAAAGGAAATATATCGGCGCAGAAGAAAAGAAATCATACGCCCATCTCCTTGGCTTCAATCAAACGGCGGCTGAGTGTACTAAAGCGCATAGCGATTCGGTTATTGGATGTCATTCGGTATACACAATTTTCTTTCCCGACCAGCACTACCAGCTTTTTTGCGCGAGTTACCGCAGTATAAAGCAGATTCCTAGTCATGAGCATAGGCGGCCAGTTCCAAACAGGCAAGACGATTACCGGAAATTCACTGCCTTGACTTTTGTGAACAGACACACAGTAAGCAAGTTCTAGATCATCCAGCACTGTATCATCGTATTGTGCAACACGTTCGTCGTCAAAAGTAACCTCTATGATGTGCTCTTCATTGTCGATCCTTGTAATAAATCCCATATCTCCGTTAAAAACACCCAATCCGCTTTCGATATCGCGTGTCCATTCCATCTGATAGTTATTGCGCGTCTGCATCACCTTGTCGCCTAATCTGAAGAGAGTGTCTCCGCGTGCTCGTTCGCTGCATTCACGGCGTTTGGGATTTAAACTCTCCTGAAGCAGTTTGTTAAGTTCCCAGACGCCCAGCTCACCTTTTTTAGTGGGAGAGAGAACCTGTATATCGCGAATCGGATTAAGATTGATATAGCCAGGGAGACGTTTTGATACCAATTGCATAATGGTCGATGCGGCTGTCTGAAGGGAATCCTTCCGTTCTATAAAAAAATCAGAACCTTTAGCGTTCATGATGGGATATTCACCGCGATTGATGCGATGAGCGTTTTGAATGATCATGCTTTCGCCTGCCTGACGGAATATTTCTGTCAAGCGTACAACGGGCAGTATGCCGCTTGCGATCAGATCTCCCAATACATTTCCGGCGCCGACGGAGGGAAGCTGATCTACGTCACCTACCATAATCAGTCGTGTGCCCGGCTGAATCGCACGCAGCAGGCTCTGCATGAGGAAGATATCCACCATCGACATTTCATCTACGATAATCATATCTGCTTCAAGAGGATTGTCTTCATCCCGGGCAAAAGATCCTTCTTCACCGCTGAATTCCAGCAGACGATGAATGGTCTTGGTCGGGCAGCCTGTAGCTTCGCTCATTCGTTTGGCGGCGC
>CAZYQB010000376.1:0-1977 GCA_964649595.1 uncultured Oscillospiraceae bacterium
TTTTTTCGCCTGATCCTGACCGACCACATACTGATCGAGAATCGCTTTGATCTCTGCAGGGCGCTTGAGTTCGGATTCGATCGGAGCCTGTGCCGGAGCGATCTCGATTTCATCCGAAATGATCTCATGGCACAGCATAACGCATTCATCGCAGATATATACGCCCGGTCCGGCGATCAGCTTATGAACTTCTTCCTGCGTTTTTCCGCAGAATGCGCAGCGAACCATCTTATTATCCTTTGCCATGTTCCGCCTTTCTGATTCATCGCCTGGGAGCGATGATCTCGTCGATCAGACCATATTCCTTTGCTTCCTGAGCCGTGAGGAAGTGGTCGCGTTCCACATCACGTTCGATAATCTCCAGCGGCTTGCCGGTATTCTTGGCAAGAATTTCATTCAGATTTCTGCGGATGCGCAGGATCTGCTCGGCATGAATGGCGATATCGCTCGCCTGACCGCTTGCGCCGCCCGAAGGCTGATGGATCATGATCTCCGCATTGGGCAGCGCCCGTCTCTTGCCCTTTGCGCCGGCAGCAAGCAGGAATGCACCCATTGATGCGGCCATGCCGATGCATAGCGTGGAAACCTCACACTTGAGATACTGCATGGTGTCATAAATTGCCATGCCCGCGGAAACCGAACCACCCGGGCTATTGATGTAGAACATGATATCGGCATCAGGATCTTCCATCTCAAGGAAAAGCATCTGCGCGACAATCAGATTGGCAGAATCATCCGTTACCGGTCCCCCAAGGAAAACAATGCGATCCTTCAAGAGGCGCGAAAAGATATCATAGGAGCGTTCGCCACGGTTGGTCTGTTCAATTACATAAGGAATCATATTCATTGCTGCGCACCTCCGTTCGAATTATGCCGCATTTCCACAGGTTCTATACCACGTTTGCTCCATGTGTTTCTCGCGTTTCCAATGCGGAATTTGTTGGAGCATTGTCTGCCGCGCAAAAAATTCCGATCAGAAACGCGAGTAAGAATTTATGTTTTGTTGTCTATTTCAGCTGAACGATGAACTGCCCGATCAGGCATCAACAGCACTGTTCTTAATCAGAGCAAGAGTCTTCTGCATTCTGACCATGTTAGCAAAGTACTCGCCGTTGGCAGCCTTCAGGGAATCAACCAGCTTCTCGTCGGCACCTGCCTGAGCAACGTACTTGCGAACCTCAGCATCGATCTCCTCGTCAGTCGCCTCTACGTTCTCAGCGTCACGAACTGCCTCGATGACCAGACGAACGCGCACATCCTGCTCAGCAATGGGCTTGAGCTGCTCGCGGATGGTCTCCTCGGTCTGACCGGTGATCTGATAGTAGGTAGCCATATCCAGACCCTGACGCTTCATGTTCTGAGCCATTTCCTCAACGCGCTCGTCGATGCGATCCTCGATCATGGCAGCAGGGATATCGACCTTAGAGCTCTCAACGATCGCATCGATCAGAGAATTCTCATAAGCGATGTCATCGCGCTCGGCAGCCTTCTTCTCGAGGTCTGCGCGAACCTTTGCCTTGTATTCATCCAGAGTGTCGCACTCGGAAACGTCCTTGGCAAACTCGTCATCCAGCGCGGGAACGTCCTTCTCCTGGATGCCGGTCACGGTGCACTTGAAGGTAGCAGCCTTGCCCTTGAGGTTCTCTGCGTGATACTCAGCGGGGAAGGTTACGTTTACTTCAACTTCCTTGCCGATCTCAGCGCCCACCAGCTGCTCTTCGAAGCCGGGGATGAAGCTGCCGGAGCCGATTACCAGCTTGTGACCTTCGGCGGTGCCGCCTTCGAACTGCTCGCCGTCGCAGAAGCCGGCATAGTTCAGGGTAACCTGGTCATCCATCTTGACGGCGCGGTCATCAACGTCAACATAGCGGGAAACGCGCTCGCGGGCACGCTCGATCTCGGCGTTTACATCGTCATCGGTCACTTCGGTCACACACTTGGTGATCTCCAGACCCTTGTACTGACCCAGCTCAACAT
>CAZYQB010000377.1:0-1970 GCA_964649595.1 uncultured Oscillospiraceae bacterium
GAAGAACAGAATATTTACACTCTGGATTCCAAGGGCGAGCTGATGCTGACGATCATGTCCTCGCTGGCGCAGGAGGAAAGCCGATCCATTTCCGAAAACGTCACAGGGGACTAGCGCAAGCGCTTTGCGGACGGCAAGGTCAGTATGCCCTATAAGCATTTTCTCGGATACCGCAAGGGCGCGAACGGTGAGCCGGAGATTGTCGTGGAAGAAGCCGAGGTTGTGCGCCGGATTTACCGCATGTTCCTCGACGGAAAAACGCCCTTCGGTATCGCACAGGCACTGATGGAGGACGGTATTCCGACTCCCTGCGGAAAAACGAAATGGAGCACATCCACGATTCTGAGCATCCTCGGTAACGAGAAATACAAGGGAGACGCCATCCTCCAGAAAACCTTCTGCACTGACTTTCTGACGAAAAAGATGAAGGTGAACGAGGGCGAGGTTCCGCAGTATTACGTGGAAAACAGCCACCCGGCCATCGTCAGCAGCGAAATGCACGATCTGGTGCAGCAGGAACTGGAGCGCAGGAAGGAACAGCGCAGACAGCACAACGGAACCGGACTTTTCTCTGACAAACTCATCTGCGGCTGCTGCGGACATCCCTACGGCTGCAAGGTCTGGCACTCCAACGACCAGTATCGCCGGGTGGTCTGGCGTTGCAATGCGAAATACCGCAATCAGAAAAAATGCACCACACCGCATCTGACAGAGGATGAAATTCAGGCAGCATTTGTATCGGTCATGAACCGGCTGATTACGAACAGAAAAACGATCATCGCGGACTGCAAAATGCTGATGAAGCAGCTAACTGACTGCGCGGAGTTGACTGCGGAAGAACAGAAACTGGATGAAGAAATGGAAGTGTTGAGTGAATTGCCCCGCAGGACCATTGAGCAAAATGCGCATGAGCCTATCGATCAGGAAGAATACAACCGCCGGTACGATTCCCTGAACGAGCGCTACAAGGGGCTTGAAGCAAAGGCTGAAGAGATTGCTGCTGAAAAGCGCCGCCGCCAGTATATGCGCAACAACTTCAGACAGTTCATTGCTACCATCGACAAAGCCGACCTCGTCAGCGAGTTTTCGCCCGAGGCATGGACGGCGATAGTGGAAAGTGTCACCGTACACGCCAAGGATGATATCTGCTTCAACTTCCGAAACGGCATGAGCCTGTAACCCATAATGCGAACACCCCAGCTTGCCTCGGTACGATGCCGAAGTGAGCTGGGGTATTGCTGTTATCGTATACTACGAATTTACTTATCGCCGCCTACGTTGTCTGCCACCTCCGCGCAGAGCTAATATAGCACCTACGGAGGTGAGAAAAGTGAAAAATGGACGGAAACAGGTTAGGAAAGCGGCTGGCATACATACGGGATTTTGCTTGGCAGTATGCCGGGGAGCAGATGAACATTGCAGAAATCTATCTGCGGCGGCATCCGGGAGAGAATGAGGAGTACGATTCCTCGCTGTCATCGCTCCATGAGATCGAAGCAGAAATGGAAAAGAGGCTGGACTGCCGGTTTGCGGACGATTGCCGTTCGGCTTACATGAACTATGCTGGGTCGATTGCAATGGAAGTCTATATGCGCGGCGTGATGGATGGAGCGAGATTGCACTATGCCATCGTGAGCAGAGAACTGCCGTATAAGCTAGATGAACAGTAAAACCGCGTTGTGCAGCATATATACTATTTGACAAAATGACTCAGGCGGGTGGGATTTTGAGGACTTGAACCCACTTTACCTGAGTCATTTGCTTTTCCCGCATATTCCGGGGAAACCATTTGATGAAATTATATACAGAATCCATCTATATCAAGGGTTTTCAGACCCAATGGGGTAAAGAAATACCACCTAACTTTGTATCAAAAGATAGGTGGTAATATGGCGGAGAAGGAGGGATTCGAACCCTCGAAACGGTTTTGCCGTTTACGCGATTTCCAGTCGCGCGCCCTCGACCAAGCT
>CAZYQB010000378.1:0-1962 GCA_964649595.1 uncultured Oscillospiraceae bacterium
GGTGTGGACTGGTTTTGCGAAAACATACTGCCGGTGATTCCTGAAAGCTTGCCGGTGCTGTCCATTACCAAGGGCATGATGGACGACGCAGAGGGCAATCTGATTCCGTATCCGTATCTGTATGAGCAGCGGCTCGGTCACAGCCGCCTGTCTTTGAATGCGGTAGGTGGTCCCTGCACCAGCTATGAGCTGGCGGATCATGACCCGACGCACGTTTCCTTCTGCGGAAAGGATATCGAGCAGCTGCGTCAGTTTAAGGCGATGTTTGAAACGGAGTATTATCACATCAGCCTGTCTACCGATGTGGTGGGTGTGGAGTGTGCCGTTGCCATGAAGAACGCCTACGCGCTGGGCGTGTCTCTGGCGATTGGTCTGTCGGAGCGCATCGAAGGTATCGGCGGTAAGGAGCATTATAACTCTCAAGCAGCATTATTTGGGCAGAGCGTGCGCGAGATGCGCCGCCTGTTGAAGCTGACCGGCAGCGGAGATGACAACATCATGCTGGGCGCAGGTGATTTGTATGTGACCGTATTCGGCGGACGCACGAGAAAGATCGGCACGCTGCTGGGACGCGGTCTGTCGTTTGAGGAGGCGATGGCGCAGCTCAGCGGCATAACGCTGGAATCCATCGTTATTGCCACCCGCACCGCGCGCGCCGTACGCAGGCTGATCGAAAAAGAGAAGGTGAAGGCAGGCGACTTTCCGCTGCTGATGCACATCGACGACCTGATTAACAACGGCGCTCAGGTCGATATCCCGTGGAGCGCATTTGAAACGGAAACGATCATCTGAGAAGTATACATTTGATGCATAAAATGTTTGCTGAAGAATAGGACGGATACTTTACCGAATTTGGCGAAATATTAGAAGAATGTAGAAAAACAGCGGCTAATATTGTGCAGAAACGTAAAAAGATTGGTGAAGCAAACTTTTTTGTGGAAATATCCGTGGAGTTGTGGTACACTATGAAATATGCTTATAGATTGTGGAGGCGTATGTATGACGGGACGTATTGAGCAGATGCTCGCTCGCATGAGCGAATGCGGATTTACTCACGCGCTGATCCAGAAGCCGCAGAATATGCGGTATCTGACCGGCTATACCGGCGAAGGCAGCCTGCTGATTTCGCCGCAGGGCGCGGTCATACTGACCGACTTCCGATATATCGAACAGGCGGGTCGTCAGGCACCGGAAGCCAAGGTGGTGCAGACCGGCAGAGCAGGTCAAAGCGAGCTGCTGCTGCAGATGCTTCATGAGGCTCAGGCAGGTACGCTGGCGATTGAGGAAGATTATCTTACCATGAAGGCGGGAAAAGCGCTTAAAAAGGCGCTCAGCGGCGTTGAACTGTGCGATCTGGGCGGTCTGACGGAAGAACTCAGAATCACCAAAAGCGAGGATGAGCTTGACCGCATCCGCAAGGCGTGTGCCATTTCCTGCAGGGCGTTTGACCATATGCTCGGCTTTATCCGTCCAGGGCTGACTGAGCGAGAGGTGCAGCTTGAGCTTGACTACACCATGCTTAAAATGGGTGCAGAAGATATCGGCTTTGCGACAATCGCCTGTGCAGGTGAAAACGGTTCTCTGCCGCACGCAATTCCCAGCGATCGGGCGATCAAGTCCGGTGAGCTGCTGACGATGGACTTTGGTGCGAAGTTTGACGGTTACACCTCGGATATGACCCGTACCGTGGCGGTCGGTCATGTATCGGCTGAACTCAAGAAGATATACTATACCGTTCTTGAAGCACAGAAGCGTGCGCTTGATCTGATCGGTCCGGGCATGAGGTGCTGCGACGTGGACAAGGCGGCGCGCGACTACATCGATGCGCATTATCCGGGTACCTTTGGTCACAGTTTGGGTCACGGCGTGGGTATGGATGTTCATGAGCAGCCGGGACTCAATGTGCGCGATGACAGAGCGCTCATTCCCGGTCATGTTGTGACCATCGAACCGGGTATCTAT
>CAZYQB010000379.1:0-1946 GCA_964649595.1 uncultured Oscillospiraceae bacterium
CCCGCAAACCCCAAGAACAAGTATGAAGGCACCGCCGAGCAGTGGAACGAAGCACAGGCTGTCATGGGCAAGATTCTGGACAATCTGGGCGTAGAGTACGAGATCGGCATCGACGAGGCTGCTTTCTACGGTCCCAAGCTGGATATCCAGTACAAGAACGTATTCGGCAAGGAGGACACTATCGTTACCATTCAGATCGATATGCTGCTTGCCAAGAAGTTCGGCATGGAGTACGTTGATGCAGACGGTCAGAAGAAGACCCCCTACATCATCCACCGCACCTCGATGGGCTGCTATGAGCGCACGTTGGCATACCTCATTGAGCTGTACGCCGGTGCATTCCCGCTGTGGCTCGCTCCTGAGCAGGTTCGCATTATGACCATCACCGACCGCGCAGACGAAGCTGCTCTCGCTCTCAAGGAGAAGCTGGAAGCCGTGGGTATGCGCGTGGAAGCAGATCTGAGAAACGAAAAGATCGGCTTCAAGATCCGCGAAGCTCAGGTTCAGAAGGTTCCCTATATGCTCGTTCTGGGCGACAAGGAAGTTGCCGACGGCGTGGTTGCAGTCCGCTCCCGCAAGGACGGCGATCTGGGCGTCATGAACCACGATGCGCTGATTGCAAAGCTGGTCATGGAAGTTGCTACTAAGGTACGCTGATAAAAAAGTCATATCGGTTTATCCTTTGGAGTCCGAATGAGGTTCATTCGGACTCCTTTTCAAATTGGAGAGAGGGATAAATAAGAATTTGACGTGGAGGTACTATGAATTACCAAGCTAAGTTGAAGGAACATCTTCAAGTAATCGTTGGAAAGAAATTAGATGCGCTGAATCTGGCATGTGAAATGATGATGTTCAGTTTTGGAGAATACGAACTCCATGCCCAATGCCTTACCCGTATTATTTGCGAGAATGATATTCTTGTGACAACTTTAGATTACCAAAGTTGGGATGGCGAAGTAGAGGGCAATAACGATGAATGGTATTTTGTTGAGCAATACCGAGCTAAAATAGCAGGCGGCATGGTAACATCTGTGAATGTCAACCCTCTGCATGATGTTGTAATCATTTTAGATAACGGCATAAAGATTGAATTGTTTGTCCAAAACGGTTATCATCATTTTGACGAAGAACATGAACAGTGGATGTTTTTCAAACGCCATGATTATTCGTATCCATTCGTTACGGTGTATAGTAAAACGGTTGATATATCAAAAGAATAGTAGCGGTTCTCTTTGCTGAACGAGAACCTGAGTAAATCAAACAGACAAATTCCAATTTATTGAACATCATTTCAGTCACCAAAGCGTCACTTTCCGATGATACAATGAAACGAAAGCGAAACTTTTTTCGTCTATGATGAGAAAATGTGGGAAAACTCATAAAAAAGAGTGAACTTTCGGAGGGGAAAAATGCAGTCGTTGGAAATGATGATTCGTGAAGCTGCGCCGTTTGCGTTTAAATTTATGCTGCTCGGAGGCGGCACGGCATGGGTGATGCTGATGATGATTCGAAAGAGGTGGACGTCAATTATATTGACGCTTGTCTGTGCGCTGTACATGGGCTTTCTGCTGCACGGAACGTGCGTAAGCCGCATGGACGGCTGGCGCGACTTCTTTCGGATTCATCTGCCGGACTTTGGTACCGTATGGTGGGAGTTCGAGCTGGCGGCGCATACCGATCTTACGAATATGCACGCCATGTACAATGTGGCGTTGTTTATTCCGTGGGGATTTCTGGGAATGTGCTGGCAGCGGCGTGGATGGGTGATTGGTCTGGTGGCATTAAGCGGAATTTTTATGAGTGTGCTGATCGAGTTTTTTCAGGTTACGCATGGACTGGTTTTTGACATGGGCGACGTGCTGACCAACTCATTCGGAACGCTGATCGGTGTTTTTGCGGGGCTGCCGGTGACGCTTATCAATGCACTGATTTATTGCCTGAGGCAC
>CAZYQB010000380.1:0-1926 GCA_964649595.1 uncultured Oscillospiraceae bacterium
GATGCTGAGGGCTCTGTAGCCCCAAGTATGGGAGACCAGCTAGATGCCGCCGGTCAGTTCATAGCGGTGGTACATATCCATAACAATGGTCATCATGGCGGCGCACAGTCCTTTGCCTTGCTCTTCGGGAGCGACGGCGGTAAAGTGGATGCGCGCACGACTGCGGCGAAAATGCGAGCCGTACCACAGGATGACGGAGGCGACCAGCTTGTCCTCGGCGTTGTAGATAAATATGCCGCGATCCTGAAGGGTTCTGCGGTCGATGGCGAACTCCTTATGAAAGCGATCGAGCGCCTTCTGCGGAGATTCAAAGTGCTCTACGCTTGCCTGTAGCTCTGCCCAGTCGTATTCCATACCGTCTTCAAACGGGCGCAGCGTATAGCCTTTAGGCAGGCGGCAGCGCGGATAATCAGCGGGATGGGCGCAGGTCATCAGGATGCCGATGCAGGGGATCGATTTATCCATCATAGAGCAATTCCTCCTTGCCGGTAAAAAACACCCGGTGAAGCTTGTGTGCGGGCAACTGTCCGGCGAGTATTGTGCAGAATTATATAGTAAAGTGTTTGAAGTAATTCTACCATGCCGCTTGTGTAAAAACAAGGTTATTTTGAGCAGTGAATGCAAAAAAATGTGCAAATGGGAGTGGATGGCATCGAATAAAAGAGCCGCCGGGTCAAAAGACGCGGCGGCATAGGAAAGGGATAAAGCTTTAGATTTCTTCGTCAGGAGCATCGGATGCTTCTTCTGTGGATGCTTCTTCTGTGGATGCTTCTTCTGCGGATGCTTCACATTCGGCTTCTTCGGAGGACACTTCGTTTTCTTCAGATCCTTCGGCAGGTTCGCTGTCTTTTTCTGGCTCAGCGGTCAGACGTTCGATGAGCTGTGCCTTCTGCTCGGACGTGAGGGAGGCGCACTTTTCGAGCATATGCTCAAAGGATGCGTTTTCATAGTCGGCGCGCAGCTTGCTTGTGAAGGTGTTTATCTGCGCGGCGAGCTTTTTTTGAATATCCTCGCGGGCGGCAGAACCTTCGGCAGCGGTCACTTCGCCGCGGGCGATGAGCTGATCGATCAGTTCCTTGGATTTTTCCACGGTGAAGGAGAATGCCCCCATGCCTGCGAACGCAAATTTGCGCAGTCCTTCGGTCAGGTTTTCGGTGAATTTATCCATCTTCTTTCTCCTCTCTTTATTGGCAGATATTTTTATTGACAGCTATGATTATAGACGGTTTTTGGCGCTGCTTCAAGGAGAGGTAAATGGGAGAGCGATTAGAAATTGATTAGGAGAGAAGCCTTTGAAGATGGATTTCGATCAAAATGAATGAAAAACTGCATAAAAGCAAGAGAAATGCAGGAAAAAAACCATGCAAAAAATGTGGGGGAAATTAAGCCCCGGAATGTGAGAGGAACGAAAAATAGACGGTACAAATGTTAAAAGTTTTATAAAAGTGTATTTCGGGGGACGGGAAACGGCGATTTTGGCGCAAAAAAACACCTTCCTGTGCTTGACAGGCTGGTGGGGAGATGTTATTATAAACAATTGTATCAGTGTCGCTAAAATGCCGGAACTGCTCTGCCGCAGAGGAGTTCCTGAATGGTTTTCTCCGATGACTGCAAGTATTGTACTATGCTTCGGGCAAAAAATCAAGAGGAAATTATCAAAAAATTTACGGCGTTTGCAGGGGCGATCTGACAATCCAACTGAGGACTCCGGTTCGCAAAGGAACCGAATCTTGATAAGGGGTGAATGCTCTTATGATCCATGAGATGCAAGAGGGAAAGCGTAAGAGAATGAGTTTTGCACGCATCGGTGATCGCCTTGAGGTGCCGGATCTGATTGCGGTGCAGAAAAATTCCTATCAGCATTTCCTGAAAGTAGATCTGAGGGAGGTACTGGCGGATGTTTCCCCCATTACCGACTATAACGAG
>CAZYQB010000381.1:0-1925 GCA_964649595.1 uncultured Oscillospiraceae bacterium
CATCACCACTCCTCAGTATTCCCGCATCGACACTACCAAGAAGCAGGGCGTTGTGAATATGTGTGCCAACAACTATCTTGGTCTGTCTGCTAACGCCGATCTGATCAAAGCTGCCAAGGCAAGCTACGACAAGTGGGGCTTCGGTCTGTCCTCTGTGCGCTTCATCTGCGGCACTCAGGAAATCCACAAGACCCTTGAAAAGAAGATCTCCGACTTCCTCGGCATGGATGATACTATTCTGTATTCCTCCTGCTTTGATGCAAACGGCGGTCTGTTTGAAACTTTGCTCACCGCAGAGGATGCCATCGTTTCTGATGAGCTGAACCACGCTTCCATTATCGATGGCGTTCGCTTGTGCAAGGCAAAGCGCTATCGTTATCTGAACAACAACATGGATGATCTGCGCGCCAAGCTGACTGAGGCTCGCGCAGCCGGTGTAAGAAATATCTTGATCGCCACCGATGGCGTATTCTCTATGGATGGCTACATTGCCAACCTGACCGCCATCTGCGATCTGGCAGACGAGTTTGATGCTCTGGTCATGGTGGACGACAGCCACGCTGTCGGCTTCATGGGTGAGCACGGCAAGGGCACTCATGAGCATTGTGGCGTGATGAGTCGTGTAGACATCATCACCGGCACTTTCGGCAAGGCTCTCGGCGGTGCGTCCGGCGGCTATACCTCTGCCCGTCAGCCCATCGTTGATATGCTGCGTCAGCGTTCCCGTCCTTACCTGTTCTCTAACACCGTAGCACCCGCTATCTGTGCTGCTACCATTCGCACCATCGAACTGCTGGAGGAATCCACTGCTCTGCGAGACAAGGTGCATGAGAACGCCCGCTACTTCCGCGCTAAGATGGAAGAACTTGGTTTCGACCTGTTGCCCGGCGAGCATCCCATCGTTCCCGTCATGCTGTATGATCCCAAGGTTGCTCACGAGTTCGCACGTCGTATGCTCGACAAGGGTGTTTACGTTGTAGCCTTCTGTTATCCTGTTGTTCCCAAGGGACGCGACCGCATCCGCACCCAGATCTCTGCCGGTCATACCAAGGCAGACCTCGATTTTGCTGTTAAGTGCTTCGGTGAGGTCAAGAAGGAAATGGGGCTGTAAGAAGATCAATTTTCAAAAGAGGATATAATGCTTTCGCTGCTTCGATCGTTTGTATCGAAGCAGCGATTTTATATAAAACGCTGTAAATTGGCTTGATTTCACTCGGCATGGATGATACACTTATCATATAATGCTGATTTGTAGAATATATGCATACATTGCTGATGTGGGGGGAAAAAGAAAAGACACATAGCTCTGTATGCGATTGCGCTGACGGGCATAGCATTTGAAAGGCTTTTTGGGGATAAAATGGCTGGGAATCTTAGGATATGTTGCGCTCATCCTTTCTGTGGTCATGGAAATGGTCAAGACCATGAGCAGAAAATAAAGACACTGCGTTGTTGGAAACTGGTGGGAGAGATAATCATGCAGGCAGATGTAGAGAGACTGTTGGGCAGAAAATCTATGCAGTTTATGCAGGAGAGTACTTGTGCGTATTATGAAGAAAAGGTGATCCTCATATCGGGCGGCGGCGGTTCCATTGGCAGTGAACTGTGCAGACAGCTCGCGCATATGAAGCCGAAAAAGCTGATATTGTTGGATATTTGCGAAAATGGCGCGTATGATGTTCAGCAGGAGCTGAAAATGTACTGCGGTACACAGCTTGAGGTATGTATAGAAATTGCGTCAATCTGTGATCGGGATGCAATTGAGATGATTTTTGCACGGTATCGCCCGGATATTATACTGCACGCTGCAGCACACAAACACGTTCCTCTGATGGAAAGGAACTGTTGCGAGGCAGTTCATAATAATGTATTTGGAACACTGAATATGGTAGAGGTATCTGAAAAATATGCTGTGGACAAGTTTA
>CAZYQB010000382.1:0-1920 GCA_964649595.1 uncultured Oscillospiraceae bacterium
GCTGGTTGAGCGTCTGCTCGCGCTCGTCATTACCGCCGGGCATAGAACTGTTTCTGCTCTTGCCGATGGCATCGATCTCATCGATAAACACGATGCAGGGAGCCTTCTCCTGCGCCTGCTTAAACAGATCGCGCACACGCGCCGCGCCCATACCCACAAACATCTCCACAAATTCGGAACCGGAGATCGAGAAAAACGGCACCTTCGCCTCCCCTGCGACCGCCTTGGCAAGCAGCGTCTTGCCGGTGCCGGGAGGTCCTACCAACAGCGCACCCTTGGGCAGCTGCGCGCCGATCTCCTTATACTTCTGCGGCGAATGAAGGAAATCCACGATCTCCTTCAAGGCTTCCTTCGCCTCATCCTGTCCGGCTACGTCGTCAAAGGTCTTTCCGGTCTGTGCTTCTACATATACCTTGGCATTGGATTTGCCGAACTGCATCGCGCCCGGACCGCCGCTGCGCTTCTGTATGGTCTTCATCAGCAGATTGCCCAGTCCCATAAACAGTATGAACGGGAAGATCCAGCTCACCAGAAAGCTGATGATGGGCGAGCTTTCCGTCGGAATGACCTTGCCGTATACCACCCCGGCCTCATACAGCCGATCGTTGAGCCCCGGATCGTCCACCAGACCGGTCTTGAATACCGCTTCGCGCTCGGAGCCGTTCACGGTCTGCACGTTGGCGATAAAGGCAATGTAGGTATCGCTGATCTCCACCTGCGTTACCTTGCCCTCCTCCACCATCTGCCGGAAGGTGTTATAGCCCACCTCGGTGACGCTCACATTCATTAGCGCCGGAAATACCAGCGCGTTGAGTAGGGTCATCACAACCATTACGATAACCAAATAGAACGTCCATGTTTTCTGGGGTGACTTGCCTTGCTTCATGTGTATTCTCCTCCTATTTCCGTCTAAAGTACAGTATATCACCAGGATTTGTCATAATATGCTTCCATTTTTGGCACTGTGCAAAACTCATCTTGACAAAGTTGTGAAGCCGTCTTTTTTCAATCATAAAACCTCTTTCCGCGCAAGATCAGCTTCTCGTGCAGAAAGAGGTTGACTTTATTCGTTTCAAGCGACGTTCAGTGATTTAGTCGCGCGCGCCGATCTCACGCAGTATCCGAATGGTTTCCACCGGGTCATCGGTAGTGACCAGCTTTGCGCCCAGTTCTACTGCACGCTGCAGCTGCTCCTTTGTCTTGACGCCTGCGCCCACCCACGGCTCTACGCCGCCGCCTGCAAGCGCTTGATAACACGCCTCATCGTATACGGCGCGTCCGCACATACAGGCGCAGAACAGATACTCCATCGGATCGCGGCAGCATATGCCCAGATTGTGCCAGTCATAGAAGCCGTGCAGCTTATAGCGATGGCTATATTCCTCATCCACCTTCTCAAGCAGTCTGCCGCTGAAGGAGTTGATTACGCATCGGTCTCTCAGTCCATACTCCTCCACCATGGCGATGGTCTTTCTCATGTTCTCCCATGCGCGTTCCTCGCCATGCTCGGGATAATCCTTCAGCTCGAAGTTATAGGTCAGTCCTTCATAGATCTTCGTGCCCTCTAAAAACTCTCGGAGCGTCGGCACCTCCGGCGCCATCTCGTGAAGCTGAGCATACGTCAGCTCGCACACCTTACCCGTACCCTTTGTTGTGCGGTCGATGGTGTCATCATGCATCAGCACCAGTACACCGTCGCGCGTCAGACGGATGTCGGTCTCGATCATGTCCACACCCGCCTGAGCCGCCTTGTGAAAGGCTTCCATCGTGTTTTCCGGTGCACCTACACGCACCCCTCTGTGTCCCGCTACCAGCATTCTATTTTTCTCCTTTCCAATTTCTTTCGCCACCAAAAGGCTCCCTCTCAGAGGGAGCCTTTCAGAGCGATTCTCATCTTTAAGTTGATGATATTGTCCCTCA
>CAZYQB010000383.1:0-1916 GCA_964649595.1 uncultured Oscillospiraceae bacterium
TCGCAGTCTGCATGGGCATAAAATCACTTTCTGTGCTGGGCACCATACTGACACCTGCGATCGCGGTGTATTATCTTGCAATGGCGTTGCGCGGCAGATACTCTGTGGAGTTTTCACTCGATATGCTGCCTGTTTCCCTGCCGATGGGACTGTTATACGCTGCCTTCAACACCGCACTATCCGGCGGTGCGATCTGCCTGACGGCGCACAAAGATGTCTCTCCAAAGCGCACAGGACTGCTCACCGGCGGCATGATGCTTATACTGCTGCTGTGCGCCAACGAAGCCATGCTGCGCGCAGGAGATGCTTTTCGCCGTGCGGCATTGCCTTCGGTGGTACTGGCAATTCAATGGGGCATCGCCGGATACTACATCAGCATTTTCATCATGTGGTTCTCCATACTCACCACACTGTGCGCACTGTTTCATGCTATGCGCGCGCAGCTGATCTCCTTCCGCCTGTCCCCCGCTGCCGCACTGCTGCTGCCTGCCATCGGCGCAGCGCTGCTTTCAATATGCGGCTTTGATGCTCTGGTAGACATCGGATATCCTTTGCTCGGCTGGGTATGCTGCTGCGCGCTGATCGCTCTGCTCCTATTTCTACCGGAGGAAAAGCCGTGCTTTACACCTCCAACTGATACAGTTTCCAGATGATTCTCTCGTAAATCGAACTGCCGCCTTCATACAAAATGCCCAGCTTTCCACTTTCTGGCGATGTCATATCGCTGTACGCCGAAATCCCTTCATCCACAACCAGTCCCATCTGCCAAGTTTCTCCACCGTCATAACTTTCATGGATGCTCATGTTCAAGCGTTCAGATGAATGTGAGGGATTGCTGAACAGAAGCATCTCGCCTTTTTCCGTTTCAAAAGGCAGCATCGAACCTTGACAGCATGGCTCTGCCAGCTCTTCATCTCTGTGAAATCCAGAAAAGCTCACGCCGCCGTCATGGCTTACCGCTAAGGTTCTGCAGCCGCAGTGCGGAATGTTTCTCATATTGATCGAAAGCGCACCGTCTGCGCGACATACGAGCGTGCATTCATTGGTACCCTCATGGATGTTTGCACCGATGTGCCAGTTTTCGCCGTGATCGTCGCTGTAGATAACGTGCGAAACGTATCCCAGCGGCGTTTTCGTTTCAAGATCGATCAGTCCATGATTGCAGGGCACAACAATTCTGCCCGAGGGCATCTGCACTGCATGACACGGACCGCAGGCATACCACGTCCAATCAGGCAGACGGGTCTGCGCGGTGATATCGCGCTCAGGCGACCATGTTTCACCCATATCACCGCTTTCTACCACATGAACGGTGCGCTCTCCCACGCCGCGCAGTATCATTTTCTCTTTGATATTGCCGTCATTCCGGTTATATACAAGTAGTACCTTGCCGGTATCGCGGTCATAGACCGGGCATTGGTTGCCGGCGGTGCCGCTGATGCCCGCAACTGCTACTTTTAATTCGCCGAAGGTTCTGCCGCCGTCATAGCTGATCTTCTGTACGATGTCTATCTCTCCCGTATCTGACATCGAAGTCTTTCTACCCTCGGCAAAAGCAAGCACTTTGCCCCCCGGCAAAGAAAGTACCGTCGGAATACGGAAGAAAGCATAGCCCTCTTCTCCAGAAACAAATACAGGAATGCTTACAAGCTGATTGTATTTCATAATCGCTGCTCCTTTCTGCAACTCATATCAAAAGTATACCTGCCTGCAGACGTGCTTGTCAATATACAATTACCCGTCCTTCAAATCTCCGACAAAAAAGTGCAAAAAAATCCAATTTTTCTGAAAATTAGGGGTTGACATTTCCATCGTCCCATAGTATAATATCACACGTTGACAGCGCAGGGCAATCAACGAAAGCAAAATATCATGTGGAGAAGTCGCCTAGCTTGGTCGAGGGCGCGCGACTGGAA
>CAZYQB010000384.1:0-1915 GCA_964649595.1 uncultured Oscillospiraceae bacterium
GGGTGAAAACTGGTTCGAGTTTGATGTTGTAGTTGCTACCCCTGATATGATGGGCGTAGTTGGTCGTCTGGGTCGTGTCCTGGGTCCCAAGGGTCTGATGCCCAACCCCAAGACCGGTACCGTTACCATGGATCTGACCAAGGCCATCGGCGAAATCAAGGCTGGTAAGGTTGAGTACCGCGTTGACAAGACCGCTATCATCCACTGCCCCGTCGGCAAGGCATCCTTCGATGCTGACAAGCTGGGCGAGAACCTGCGTGTTCTGATGGAAGCGATCATCAAGGCGAAGCCCGCCGCTGCAAAGGGCACCTACATCCGTTCTGCGGTTCTGTCCAGCACCATGGGCCCCGGCATCAAGCTCAACGCTCTGAAGTTCTAATTCAGCCTTCAAACGCTGTTTCGGGTCATTGCCAGAGGTTATTATATGAAAGAGTCGCTGTCGAAAGACGGCGGCTCTTTTGGATTTTTCTTCTGTTTTTCTTCAAATTTTCTTCGGAGGAGGGAAGAAAATGTTCAATTCAGAGGAGTATATTACTGCGCTGACTCATAAACTCAAGCGGCTATATGGAAAGCGGCTGCGCTATGTGGGACTGCAGGGCAGTTATTTGCGAGGCGAAGCAAACGAAGGCAGCGATATCGACATCATGGCAGTGATCGATGATCTGTCGATGGAGGATATGGATGCATATCGCGGTGCCATCGTGGAAATGGGCGACTATGACAAATCGTGCGGATTTATCTGCGGAACGGACGAAATGAAAAATTGGAATCCGCTGGAGATATGTCATCTGCTCAATACCACAAGGGATCATTTCGGAATGCTGTCAAAGCTTGTGCCGGAATATACACAGAGTGATGTGCGTAAATTTGTGAAAGTGAGTCTGGGTAATCTCTATCATGAAATATGCCACTGGTATGTTCATGCTCCGAGAGAAAAGAGCATACAAAAACTTCCCGGCACATATAAGTCGGTATTTTTTATTTTGCAGAATCTGCATTTTCTCAATACCGGAAGGTTCATCAATAACAAGCAGGAGCTTTTAAAGGAGCTGTCTGGAAAAGATAAGCAGGTGCTGAAAACCGCACTTTCTTTGAACGAAGAAGGCGGGGGGAATTTTCTGAGGCGTTTGAATTGCTGTTTTCGTGGTGCAGAGAAACGATGGGGAAGATATGATCGAATATATCGTTTTTTGCAGAACTTAACTTGACGAAATATGCTCTAATAGATATAATAGGAAACGTGCTGTGAAACAGCCCGTGCCATAGATAGCAGGTGCATTCGCTCAATAGCCTTCGGGCTGCCCGCCGAGGCGCAACCGTGACATATGAGTATCCGATATACTTGTGTTTTGTCGCCCTTGCGTCATTGTGCGCAAGGGTTTTTTCATATGCCGTCATTATTTGGACGGATATGGAGGTGTATACAAAATGTCCAAGAATATCGAGATGAAGAAAACGGTTGTTGCTGAGATTAAGGCGAAGATGGAGGCTGCTCATTCCATCGTCCTGCTCGACTACCGTGGACTGACCGTCGCTGAGGTTACCGAGCTGCGCAACGAGTGCCGTAAGGCTGGCGTTGAGTATGCTGTTCTGAAGAACACCATGGTAAGCCTGGCTGCAAAGGAACTGGGTATCAATGGTCTGGATGACTATCTGAAGGGTCCCACCGCAGTTGCTTTCGGCATGAACGATGCTGTTGCTCCCGCTAAGGTTCTGACTGACTTCGTTAAGAAGGCAAAGAAGACCGAGGTTAAGTGCGGCGTGCTGGATGGTCAGATCCTGAACGCTGCTGGCGTTGAAGCCCTGGCTGCAATCCCCTCTCGCGAGGTACTGCTTGCCAAGATCATGGGCAGCATGATGTCTGCTGTTTCCAAGTTCGTCTACGTTGTAGAGGCTCTGCGCAAGAAGCAGGCTG
>CAZYQB010000385.1:0-1911 GCA_964649595.1 uncultured Oscillospiraceae bacterium
GTTCATCGATACCGGATATTCTTGTTATAAAGAGGAAATGCTGCGAGTAATTCGCAGTCTCATTCCTGAGTTTGATTCCATTCACAAGAGAGCTGTCATTACCCATGCAGACTTTGACCACTGTGGTCTGCTGCCCATGTTTGACGAGGTGCTCATGAGCGAAAAGAGCCGCAAGTGCATCGAGGCGGAATACCGCGGCGAGGATGGATACCGGGAAAAACTGCTGCTGCATCGTCCATATCTTCGCATCTGCAAGACGTTGACCAGTTACAGAGCGATGGATCCTAAGAAGATCAACGTATTCTGTGGAAACATGGACAAGATCCGCGTGCCGCTGCAGTCGGTGGGCTTCTTCGCGTTCGGAGATATGAACTTTGAAATATATGAAGGACAGGGCGGTCATGTGCCGGGAGAGATCGTGCTGATCGACTATGAGCATAAGGTGGCGTTTACCGGCGATATCTATATCAACCTCAAGGGGCAGACACCCGAGCAGGCAACTTACAACCAGTATGCGCCTATTCTGATGATGTCGGTAGACACCGATCCTGCGCTGTGCAAGATTGAGCGAAATGCCATACTGCAGCGTCTGGGCGTGGGCGACTGGCAAATATTCGGCGGTCACGGCATGAAGAAGGAATACAACGTAAAGCTGTAGCGTTGGTAAGATGAAAGACGGTCTTATTTTGAGGCTGTTTCTGTGGAAAAACTTATTGTAATACGGCAGGAAGGCAAGAGAAAAACACGATCATGAAGAAAACATACGTTACTACCATGCCCGATCATGTCGGCGCGTTTCTTGAGGCGAGTCGCTGCATCAGCGATCTGGGTATCAACATCACGCGCGTCAGCTATAACAAAGCGGTGGATATGCACACGCTGTTCATTGAGGTCAATGGCACGCCGCAGCAGCTTCAGGAGGCAGATCGGAAGCTGGCGGAGATCGGCTATCTTCAGAATGACGACGGAAGCCGCAGCATCGTGCTGCTGGAGTTTCGCCTTCGAGATGAGCCGGGCAGCGTACGCCGTGTGCTGGAATTGATCCGCGAATTCAATTTCAACATATCCTACATGAGTTCCCAAGAAAACGGCACCGATCATCAGCTGTTCAAGATGGGACTGTTTGTTGAAAATACCGAGAAGATCGATCTGTTTTTGCAAAAAGCCGGAATGATCTGTGCCGTGCGCGTGATCGATTACAATCATACGGAGAAAAACTTTGACAACAGTATATTCTATCAGTCCTATGCATCTGCGCTTGCATCCTGCATGAGTATTGCGGAGGATGGGCGCGAGGAGCTGCTGATCAATGTAAATCTGGCGATGCAGGTGCTCGATGAGCGCGGATTGTCGCCCTATCGTACATTTGACAGCATCAGTCGTTTTGCCGAACTGCTGGCGCGACATCGTGCAGAGGCGTTTTTGCCGCGCATCAGCGAGCACGAAATCACCGATAATACAAAGATCGTACTCATTGAGCCGCCCTGCGGAAGTAATACTGCGATCATCAAAAGCGGAAAGGAATACCTTTTCGTTGACAGCGGTTATGCCTGCTATAGAGAAGAAATGTTGGAAATATTCAGGCGGCTCATCCCCGGATTTGACGAAATGCCCAAGCGTGCGCTCCTTACGCACGCCGACGTCGATCACTGCGGACTGCTGCCTCTGTTTGATGAGGTGTATATGAGCCGCGAGAGTGCCCAGAGTATCTGCGCCGAGTACCGCGGTGAGGACGGACTGCGCGAACGAAATCCGATCCACAAACCGTATATCCGTATCTGCAAAACACTGACCGGCTTAAAGCCGATGAATCCAGAGCGAATCTGCGTAATATGTCAGCGACGGGCGGAACAGAAAAAGCCGATCGAGGCAGTTGGGGAGTTTTCATTTGGCGATCTGAACTTTGATATC
>CAZYQB010000386.1:0-1898 GCA_964649595.1 uncultured Oscillospiraceae bacterium
ACCAGTAAGGACTATCGCGTAAGCCGTTTGGATCCCTCCACGCCCGTTTCCGAGTTCATGACCGATCTGGAACATCTGGTATACGCCAAGGAGGGCATCTCCCTGAGCGAAGCCAATGACCTGATCTGGCAGCACAAGATCAACGCTCTGCCCATCGTAAACGATGAGCGTCGTCTGGTCGCGTTCGTATTCCGCAAGGACTACGAAGCTCACAAATCCCATCCCAACGAACTGCTCGACGATCAGAAGCGCTATGTTGTAGGTGCCGGCATCAACACCCGCGACTATGAAAAGCGCATCCCCGCCCTGGTGGAAGCCGGTGTTGACGTGCTGTGCATCGACTCCTCCGAAGGCTTCACCGAGTGGCAGCGCAGAACGCTTCAGTATGTCCGCAAGACCTACGGCGACAAGGTGAAAATCGGCGCGGGCAACGTGGTAGACCGTGACGGCTTCCGTTTCCTGGCAGAGGCAGGCGCAGACTTCATCAAGGTCGGTATTGGCGGCGGTGCGATCTGCATCACCCGCGAAGCCAAGGGCATTGGTCGCGGTCAGGCTACCGCTGTTATCGAGGTTGCAGCGGCCCGCGACGAATACTACAAAGAGACCGGCATCTACGTTCCGATCTGCTCCGACGGCGGCATCGTTCAGGACTATCATGTAACGCTGGCTCTGGCAATGGGCTCCGACTTCTGTATGCTGGGTCGCTACTTCGCCCGCTTCGACGAAAGCCCCACCAATAAGGTCATGGTCAACGGCAACTATATGAAGGAATACTGGGGTGAAGGTTCTGCCCGCGCCCGCAACTGGCAGCGTTACGACATGGGCGGCGCAGCCAAGCTCTCCTTCGAGGAAGGCGTCGACTCCTACGTCCCCTACGCCGGCGCTCTGGCAGACAACGTAGCCCTCACCCTGAGCAAGGTCAAGTCCACCATGTGCAACTGCGGCGCTCTGACCATCCCCGAGCTGCAGGAAAAGGCTCGTCTGACTCTGGTTTCTGCGGTTTCCATCGTAGAAGGCGGCGCACACGACGTTGTTCTCAAGAACAAGCCTGCGGATAAGTAATCCAAATCTCCTTTTGCAAAATAAAAAACTCCGTTCAAATGTAACACAATACTTTTGAACGGAGTTTTTCTATACATACGCCGCGATCAGACACAAAACACCATCTCATAATGCTGATAATCCCCTGTATAAGCACTCCCTGAGCCATTTATTTCCCTGTCATACAGTTTAAATCCAACGCTTTCATAATTCCTCGGCGCAACAAGATTACTGTTTGTCGATACAATAATTTTCTTCAAACCATCATATGCACATATTCTGCGGATCGCTTCCTGCAGCTGCATCCGCCCATAACCTTGTCTTTTATATGCGCTTCGGATCCCGTTATGTCCGATTTCCACATACTCAGGTATATTTCGCGGATCCCACGTCACAAAGCCGATCGGATAACCATCAATACAGGTTACCAATCCATACTTGTCTGCAATATCCGGATTATCGTAGAAGAAGTCGTCTGATTCACGCCAGTTCCCGTCCCATATTTCCAAATTTCTTGAGTCAAAGGAATATGCATCCTTCAGAATTTCGTACAAGGTTCCTCGCGGAAACTCCGAAAATTTTCTAAACTCAATCATTCTTCCTCCCACGGGAAATACTCCTCCACAAACGGCACATCCCAGACCTCAAAGATCTTATCCTTGAGATAGTTCAGCACGCCTGCATCGCTCTTAAAGGTAAACACCAGCTTATACGCATACAGCGCCTGAAACTCTCTGCCGAACCTGTCGTTTTCACGGTAGTCGCCGTATTGACCGTCGCCCAGCAGCGGATGTCCCTTATCGGCAAACTGTGCGCGGATCTGGTGGGTGCGCCCGGTGAGCAGCTCGCATTCCACC
>CAZYQB010000387.1:0-1887 GCA_964649595.1 uncultured Oscillospiraceae bacterium
CTTGTTTTCTTTCGTCTTGTTCGTCACCAGCCCCAGATTCTGCAGCTTCTTGGCAAGCTGCTGCGCCTTGGTATTCTGTCCGCTGAGCACCAGCTCCACATACTCCTCCTTGAAGCGGCTGCTTACACTCGTCGCAATAGCATCGTCATCAAGTCCTGTATCCCTGAGCGTGCTCACCGTGGATTTCGCCGCCTGCGTAAGTCCTGCGTCAATGGCATTCTCCAGATCATCATATCTGCGATTCTTTACCCATCTGTCGCAGTCATCCTGGTCAATGCCTACCACCGCCAGCTTCTTTGCCAATGCCGCAGCCTGATAGCTCTTACCGGAGATTACGAGCGACACATACTCCTCCTTGAACTCACCGCTTACCTGATTTTTGATGTTGGTCGCCGGATCTATCGCATCCAATTCCATCTCCATGACCTCCGCCACCGCGCCGATATCCTCTGCCGTTCCGTTTCGGATCGCCGCATACAGGTGCTTGTACTCGTAACTCTTGGCGTCCAGTTCCTCGTCCAGATCCTTTTCTTCCGGCTCCTCAATCTCAAGACCATACTTTTCAGCCTTTGCCTTTAGCGCAGCCGCTTCATCCAGTTTTGCCTGCTTTTGTTTTCCGCTTAACAGCCCGGCTTCCTCCAGCAGCGCCTTATACATACTCTGATACTTGCTCTCCACCGTGTTGATTGCCCGGTTGACCTCATCCTCGGTAAAGTCATCTCCGTTGCAGATCTGCTTTTTCAGCTTCACCAGCGCATTTGTCTGATTGCCCTTGTTGCGCATCGCATACGCCTGAAGGATCCTCTCATCCTCCATCGCCAATACGTCCGAAACTCCCGTGCTGATCTCCTTCAGGCTCTTGGGCGTCGCTCCGTACATTCCTTCCCTCAGCTGCTTTCGGATGCTCTCCTCCTTCTTCTCGTCGCCTTCGATGATCGCCTCATACAGCGCCTCATACGTCAGCTTCGCCGTATACATACTGCTCTTGGTCTGCATCCACTTCGGATCGAAGATCCTGCCGATAGCCTCCGCATTTGCCAGCACGCCGTTGATCGGTGCGCCCGTCAGGCTGCTGACCGCCTGCGCCACCGGCTTGATCGCGCCGTAAATGGTGCGCTTTCCCGTATTGCCCTCTACCAGATAGTTGTACAGCACTTGCACCGCATTCACCATATCCGCAATGCTCTCCAGCGCCATGTACGAGGGCGCATCTCCGCCGGTTATCATGTCGCGCACGTCCTGCACCAGCACCATGTTCTCCAGCGGATTGACGCTGCTCATAAAGCTCTTGAGCCACTGCTGCCGCCAGTCTGCGCCGAAGCCGCCCTGCGTCAGATAGGTCAGGATGTCATCTTCGTCGTCGCGGTACTTAAAGGCGTCAAACAGCGCCGTCGCCGCCGCCGTAGCCGCCGCAGAGACGATGTGCACCGCCGCAGTCCTGCCCACCTTGGCATACTTCGCCGCGTTCTTTGGATCTCGTCCCAGATCCATCACCGCCCGCATGACCATGTTGTAGCTCTTGGTCGGTTCACTCATAAAGGCGGTCAGATCCTTCACCAGTCCGTCCTTGCCGCGCATGATCTGGCTTCGGTGCATTACCGTATCCACCACCTGCGTCCGGTCGCAGATGTACTCAAAACGCGCTGCGACCGCCCTGAAATACTCGTCGCTGCCGTATTCAAGGTCTCTGTGCGTTCTGCTGATCTCCTTTTTGACCGCGTTCCACATCGCCGCCCATGTCATGTCGTCCATCATGCCCGGATCCAGTCCCAGCGCGCCGACTCTTACCGCAATATCGCCCGCCGTCTTACGCCGACTCATATCGCCCCACAGCATCTCGTCCATGCTTGCGCCAATGCCGATATCATAGTTGCCGTGCGCCTTCCA
>CAZYQB010000388.1:0-1857 GCA_964649595.1 uncultured Oscillospiraceae bacterium
AGTGCTCTGGCAACCGCCAGCTTCCTTGCCAGCCAATGCCCCGGCGGCAGCGTATATGTCATCGGCGAACCCGGTCTGGTATTCGCGCTGTATGAAGCCGGCTTCTCGATGAACGATGTCAATCCCGATTATGTGGTCGTCGGCGAGACCTCCACCTACAGCTATGAAAAGGTGCTCAAGGCAGTTCAGTTGGTGCGAGGCGGCGCCAAATTGATCGGCACCAATCCCGACATGACCGGTCTCATCGAAAACGGCATCGCCCCCGCCACTCGCGCGCTCATCTCCCCCATCGAGCTGACCTGCGGCAAGAGCGCCTATTTTGTCGGCAAGCCCAATCCGCTGATGATGCGCCACGCCCTCAAGAAACTGGGCACCCGTCGCGAAGAAACCGCCATCGTGGGCGACCGCATGGATACCGACATCATCGCAGGCATCGAGACCGAGATCGAAACCGTGCTCGTTCTCTCCGGCGTGACCGCGCGCGAGGATCTGCCTCAGTATGCCTATCAGCCCAGCTATGTACTCGAAGGCGTAGGCAAGATTCCGCCGTCCAAAAACGAATAACAACTTCTTCATTTCATATAAAGCACCTGCTGCCCGATCTCTTTTTTCGGACGGCAGGTGTTTGAATTATGTTCGGATATTCTATTCTTCGGTATCGCCCGGGTCTATGTCATATTCCTCATAGCAGTTGCACAGCACTTCGCAATCACAAAAGCCACCCATCTTCTCCATTTCGACATATATCTGCTCATGCCGATCGGAAGAAATATTTTCTTCGAGCCATACATGGGTGAATCGCAGCGTTTCATTGCAGCCATGCGCCTCGATCTGCTCGAATATATATATAAACATCTCGCCTGCTTCTTCTCTGCTGAGCTCATACTGCGGCTTATTCGCCTCTCTCCACTGCCTGAGAAGCTGTTTTTTCTGCTCTTTATTCACAGCACATACTCCTTTTTTATATATGCACATATCCGCATCCAATCAGCATCATCACAAAGCCTGCCGCAAGGATCGAGCCTTCCCACCACCTGAAGGGCTTTTTACACCGACCCACGCAGAGATACATCACACTGTACGGCACCAGATCAACTGCGTATCTCGCTCCCAACTGATAGCCTCCGCCGGTGCGGTGCAGCAGAAGAAGGAACAGGTGCGCCGCGAAGGTCAGCACGATCAAGTGCTTTTGAAGATTTGTTCTTCTGCGCACAAGGTCGGTAAGATACCACACAACCATGAGCAGCAGCATGGGATTGCCCAGAAAAATGCTGCTGCCGAATTGTTCAAATTCCCAGCCGGACTCGGTCCTATAAATCGGTGCGCCCAGTAAGAATCGCTGTGCATTGAGCATCAAATGATTGAGCGAAAACTGCCCGTATGTACTGCGCGTAAACTCCGGCAGATAGTTGTGCCCGAACTCGAATATTTCTCCGAATCGCGCAAAGTTATACAGCGCATAGCACGCTGCTACACACAACCCGAGCATTATTCCTGTGCTCACGCGTGAGCACGCTCTTTTAAAAGAGCGATCGCGCTGCCTGAGATACCACAAAATCATCAGAAGCGGTCCATAGCACACATTAAACGGTCTGCAGCCCACCGCCAGCGCATAGAGAAAGAGAGAAGGCGTTATCTTTCCGTACATCATCAGCGCAATGGATGCGGTAGTCAGCATAAACGCCATCACCTGTGCCTGATACCACACCGCGCCGTCTGAAATCAGCGGCAGCATAGAACCGCCCAAAGTAATCATCAGCGCCGCAAATGCCGCCGCCCATACATTCCAACGGCGGTGAATCAGCACAGAATATATCGAAAACACCGCAACGAGCGCATATATCTTTACCATCAGGG
>CAZYQB010000389.1:0-1855 GCA_964649595.1 uncultured Oscillospiraceae bacterium
TATGAGGAGATCATCGAACAGTGGCGCATCATCACTAAGGAAAAGCAGGCGGCGGTAGTGGTGCTGGATATGCCGCTGCTTGATACCCGGCAGGGGCGAGATTTGACAGGCACGCTGATCGCAGATATCGTGCTGCAGCTTTTGAGCTATGTGGCGCAGACAGAGAGGGAGTTTATCCGCCAGCGGCAGGCGGAGGGCATTGCGGCGGCGAAAGCAAGAGGGGTGAAATTCGGTGTGAAACCGAAGGAAAGACCGCCCGAATACATACAGTATGCCGAGCAGTGGCGACACGGAGAAATTTCTGCACGCGAGGCGGCGAAAAGATTGGGCGTGTCGCATCCGACGTTTTTGAGGTGGGTGAGAGAGGAAAGTGACATGACTGCTGAATGTTAAAAAATGGGTTTTAATGTAGAATTCATTTTCCGCAAGGTGCATCTTTCTAAAAAGCAGCATATCAGAGAAATTCTGATGTGTTTTGATTATAACATAGATGGTAAAAAAAGTCTACTTTGAATTCCAATTCTCATTGCTATATAGTTCGCATAGCCCTTTATATAGTTGGATCCTATGAACGAAAGTGGTGATCAACAGTGGGAACCATCAAAGACTACACTGGCGGAATTCAGGGGTATATCCAAGCGCGTGGCGGTGAAACCATGTTTACTGACCGATTTGGCACGATCAAAGGATACATTCGCACGATAGGCAATGATACCATTATCACAGATGAATTTGGCAGCATAACTGGTTACATTCGTACATTGGGCAGCGATACCATTATTACTGATCAGTTCGGTAGTATAAAAGGATATGTGCAGGACAAATGGGGCGAAAAAGTGATCATTGATCAGTTTAGTACCGTCATAGGGTATGTATAAGCCCAGAGTGTAGAAGAAGTGCCGAGTAAAGGAACAGGAGGATATTCGCATGAGCGTTGTTTGGTCAGATGTAGTGCAAAGGGTAAGAAAATATCTCGATTCACAGAATTGGAAATACTCCATAGAGGGTAGTGAATTTCAGCTTAGCTTCACCCTCGATAATCAACTTGAGGAATGCAATATGAGCATTAGCTTCACCACATATGGCGATAGTGCATATAGTGTGCATACGAGAACAATCTGTTCTCTTGGCGTTCCCGCAGAAAATGAGTATGGAATTAAGGAGTTCATCACGCGAGCAAATTATGGCATGGTAGACGGATATTTTTCCTATCTGTCCTTTGATAACAGCTATGAGGAAGGATTGATTGAGTATAATTCGTGGCTATATTGCAGTGATACCATTCCCTCTCTGAGCGATATCGAATCTTCTGTTGATTTCCCTCTGCGGATAATGATGAACTATGGAGATGCCTTATTCAATGTACTGAAACATAATGCCAATCCTGAAGAAGAGATACAGCGCGTGGAGGGATAAAAATGAGTCATCAATATGAATTGTACGAGCAAGTAAAAGCGATGCTTGCTTCAAAGTATTTTAATGATTCTCCTGATGCGAGAGAACTAGAATCCGGCGATATTCTTGTAAGCTCGGATATTCAGATTGCAACGAACGACGATAATCGGCTCCTTAAGGTTACGTTGCAGTTTCGCTGCAAAAACAGCGGTATTGTTTCGCGTACCATTCTAAAGATGAATGCTCCTTCTCACGCATACAAGCGCGTTGTGGATTTGATTACACAGATCAATGGAAGTAAAACATTCAGTTGCTTCGAATTCGATTACCGAGATGGCGAAATAGCTGCGCGTAATTTCTTGCAGTGTATTGACTATATTCCATCCACCGCCACGCTTTACACCATGATTGGTGATACAACCTCAAAGTTCATGGAGTATGGAGATCAGCTGATTGAAGC
>CAZYQB010000390.1:0-1846 GCA_964649595.1 uncultured Oscillospiraceae bacterium
AAGGCAAATGCCTATCCCTCTCAGCTTTCGGGCGGACAGAAGCAGCGCATCGCCATCGTGCGCGCGCTGGCGATGAATCCACAGGTGATGCTGTTTGACGAACCGACCTCCGCACTTGACCCCGAGATGGTCGGCGAAGTGCTGGACGTCATGAAACAGCTGGCTCATGAAGGCATGACTATGATCGTCGTCACCCACGAAATGGGCTTTGCCCGCGAGGTCAGCGACCGCGTGCTGTTCATGGACGGCGGCGTGGTGGTAGAGGAGGGTACGCCCGAAGAGGTATTCGACCATCCCAAACACTCTCGCACACAGGAATTTTTAAGCAAGGTACTGTAAGATCGTTCGATCAATACCTCCTTTAAAAGAACTCGCCCCAGCTTATCACTGAGAGCGAGTTCTTTTATGTAGTTATACAAATGTTTTTAAGCAGCAGTGTCCTCAACCGGAGCAACCACCGCTTCGAGCTTCATGAAGATCCAGCTTTCGGTCTCTTCATCGCAACGGAAGCCGAAACGCTCGATGATCTGCTCACCGTCCTGCTCACACAGCAGCTCGATGGCGAAATACTGGCACTTGGTGCCGTCCTCCAGCTCAAGTTCCACCACTGGGAAGCTTTCCAGCAGCATTTCTTCAAATGCAGTCTGCTCTTCCTCGGTCATGTTGGCAATGCGCTCACTGACATTTTCTATCATGATCTTCGCTTCCTCGAGGATGGTCAGCTCAGCTTCGGTATCTGTCAGAACAGCGTCTATTGCTTCCTTATGACCGATGCTTGCAAGCAGAACGAGCATCTGCTCCTTGACGGGCAGCGCATCCAGAACGGTCTTTTCCTCCTCGGTAACCACCTTTTCGATGTTTACGATCTGCACTGTCACGGCAACAGTTTCATCCTCGGTCTCGGGAATGATCTGATCCAGCACTGCGATCACCGCTTCGACCATGGGCTTTTCTTCAGCGACAAGCTACTCAACCAGGGCTTCGTTCACGATGGACTGGTGAGGATCTCCACTGCAGGTTCAGCAGTCGGCTCGACAGTAGGCTCAGTCGTCGGTTCTGCAGTAGGTTCGGCAGTAGGCACAGTTGTCGGAACTGCGGTAGGTGCAGCAAGCTTGCCATCAAAAGTTACCAGATCGCTACGAACATAGCCTGCAGCGCTTTCATAGTCAAATTCATACCACACTTCGCCCTTAGCATTTTCTACGGAAGCAGTAATATGCAGTTCATCGGCAAAGTATACTCTACCCAGCTTGTCAAAATCGGTACTCTCACCGGCACGCACATTGACTACATCGCCCGTGATCCAGCCGGTCGCATCCATTTCGGTGCGGTTGGAAGAAGTTTCGGTGGGTTCTGCGGTGGATTCCGGAGTCATAACAACTTCGATGTATTTACAGTGTTCACATACGCTGTCTACAAAAGAGTGATCTTCTTCTGTTGAAAGCAGATAATAATCGCTTACATATGAAGAATACTCCTTACAATCCTGACAGTATCCCCCATCATAAGCAAAGCAAAGTACCATGTGACTATTTTCGTCGATCTGATAGTATGTCACACTGCCCTTCTTGCGAAAACGAGTCTCAACAGCCATGTTGCTGTGTGCACACGGTGTATTGTCGCCTACATATTCACACTGCAAGCATAAATTCTGATCATATTCCATATCGAAATAATGCTCAGACTTTTCGCCATATCCCTTATCGACGCCGCCTTCTTCAGAAATCTTTTCTCCGCAGTCAACACAGATGGTCCTAATAATACACTTTGCCGACGCGAATATGATATTCGTCGTCAAGCGGCTCGTAATTCCATCCTCTTACAACTTCTTCTGCAGTCGGCGCAG
>CAZYQB010000391.1:0-1842 GCA_964649595.1 uncultured Oscillospiraceae bacterium
TTATTAAAGAGGTTTGTCAAGGGATTTTTGACATCTTTGCGGTGGGCGATGAATGAAGCATACGGAAATTATACATCATGTAAATTCAGGCTTGCGTTTGAGCGTAAGTTCTGTTATGATTAACATTAGAAAACAAAATCTGAAAGGAGCTATACGAAGCGATGAGGCAGCATATCGATACCATTCCGGGATGGGATGTATACAAGGTGGATTGTGAGTGTCCGCTGTGCGTAATGTTTAAAAAGAACGAGGAAGAGCGCGTAGACTACTTCCTCGGCGGTTCGGTCATGGAGCCTGATTGGCGCGTAGAGGTCAACTCCAAGGGCTTTTGCCATAAGCATTTCAAGATGATGTTTGATGCGGGCAATCGTCTGGGTCTGGCACTGATGACCGACACCTATATGCGCGAGACCATCGAAAAAATGAAGAAGAATGCAGAGCAGATCATTGCCGCAGCACAGGGCGATGCAAAGAAGAATGCGCTTCTGCGTCTGGGCAAAAAGAATCCCGATATTCAGAGTGCGACCGAGGAGGTCAAGGGCTATACTGCAAAGTGCATGATCTGCGAAAAGCTCGATGCTATGATGGAGCGCTATATCTACACGCTGCTGTATATGTGGAAGCACGAAGCGGAATTCAAAAAGACCTTTGCTGCATCCAAGGGAATGTGCATTGCGCACTATGCCAAGACGCTTGAACTGGCGCAGAAGCATCTCTCCGGCAAGGATCTTGCCGAATTCGTGGAGGTGCTGACACGCATCCAGATCGAGAACATGGAGCGCGTGGAAAAGGATCTGGAGTGGTTCACGCTCAAGTTCGACTATCGCAACAAGGATAAGCCCTGGGGAAACAGTCAGGATGCCGTAGAGCGCGCGGTCAACAAGGTGCGCGGCGGCGCGGTGTAATACTCAAAAATGAAACAGATGCGCCTCCGTATCCCAAAGGCAGGATGCGGAGGCTTTCGTAGCGCATATCAAAAGGGCAGGGCTCCTTCGGAGTCCTCAGCGGAGACAGGCGTGCGCGCGCCGGTGCGGCGGAGCATTTCTTCCATATCGTAATCAAATAGATAGGGTTTGAGCAGCGGGAAAAAGCGCTGCATTTTTCCTTTGGAAGAAAATACAATATCGCAGCCGAGATGGCTGTAGATGGACAGAATGCATTCATTTTTAAAGGATACAAAGTTCAGTGGTTCAAAACTGTTGGGCTTGGCGGAGGCTTGCTTGTCGATCAGATGCGCAAAATCAATTTCCTCGTCGGTCACATGACACACGATGCGGTTGCGATATTCTCGAAGAGATGGGTCTGCTTCGGCATTGCCAAGTCCGCGAACGATAAAGAAGGGATATTTCATCCACTTGTGCAGCAGCATAAGACGGCGGAAGGTGCTGCGCATGGAACAAAAGATGCTTTTGACCGGAGAATCCAGTTGGTCGCCCAAGGTGGCATCCTCCAGCCATTGATCGAAAAACACGGCATCCACGCCATTTTCAAACAGAATTTCAAATATATGCCACGCGCGCTCTATGGCGGAATCTATTTGTTCGCGACGGCTTTTGCCTACGGCAAGCTCGCAGCGCAGCGCATACGGATGATTATAAAACCACGGCTGAAGATAGGGAAAATCCGCGCTGCAAATCTGCTGCGCGACCAAAGAATGAGCAGCCCATTCGGGGAGCATGGGAAGTACCTCCTGTGGATAAGTCGAAATGAAAAGCGATGCTGTTATTGTAGTACAGCCTGCAGAATTTTTCAAGCAGTTGAATGAAAAAGACTCCCGAAAGAGAGATCAATGTCATTTAGATAAGCGACTTGACAACAAAGGAGAAAAATACCAATCTTTCA
>CAZYQB010000392.1:0-1839 GCA_964649595.1 uncultured Oscillospiraceae bacterium
TTACAGCCTGCAAACGCTCCTTCCCGAATCGCCTCGACACCGTCGACCACAAACAGCTCTGTATCATACTTTGCATCGAAAAGCACGCCCTCGAGTACCTTTCCGCCGCTGCTGTACCACATTTTTTCATCTGTTTTGAAATGCGGATTTTGAGAATCGATGATAAATCGTTCTACATTTTGTATGTTGATCCTTTCAATATCCTCAATTGTTTTGGGCAGACTGAGCAGACCGAATCTTGAAAAGCCCAGACTGAATTTATGAGAGATTGCCGTCACCTTTCTGCCGCCGATTTCTTCGGGAATAACGCATTCCGTATCATCGCCCCTGAAAAACGAGATGATCTTGAGCGTACCGTCCTCTCTGCTCTCGGTCAGAAATTTCCGCTGAAGCCGCTGCGTATGCTCATCGGCATGAACATCCACAAATCGACAGCCGTCCTCCTGTGCCCGCTTGTGCGCCTCGCTGCCCCATACGCCGCGAATGATAAGATATCTCTGCCCCAGACTCTCTCCATATGCGTCCGTGCCCAGCTCGGTCACGCTTTCAGGAATCTCGATCTCCTCCAGATTATAGCATCCGTTCAGCGCCAGTTTGCCGATGGATTTCAGCGTAGAGGGCAGCACGACCTCCGAAAGCTGATCGCAGCGCGCAAAAAATTTATCGGGAATGTGCTCGATGCCTTCCGGCACTACCACGCGCTTTACACTCTTGCGCACTCGATCGAGCAGCTTTTCGCTGTAGCCCTTGACCTCAATGCCGTCTTTTTTGATGGGCAGCGTTATATCATCCGCACCGCCAAGGAAGGCAGTAATGATCTGCTGTTCCCTGCCGTATCCCCAGTCAAACATCGGTGCCTCATCCTCTGCCGCTTCGCTGTCCGTTGAATGACCTGCATAGCGGATGTCCAGCTCATTTTTCTTCGCATACGCCTCTGCGACAGAATCCTTTGCGCACACGATGACCGTCTTTTTCGTCACAATCGGCTTTTTCGGAAAGCGGACTACCGAAGAAGGAATATGCAGCTCCATCAGTGATCGGCAGGCGATAAATGCCTCATCTCCGATTTCCTCAATGCCTTCCGGAAGCTCCACCTTCTGAAGATTGTTGTTGTTTGCAAATGCCCTCTCTCCGATTATGCGCATCGTAGCGGGAAATTCAATTTCGGTATACTTGCCGCCCTCACAGCAGAAAGGCGCAAGCACCTCAATGCCTTCAGGAATGTTCAGCGCTCCCCAGCGCACTGGCTGCATATTGTGAAGCAGCGTGTGCGGCTTGCCGTCTTTTTTGGTGAAAATCATCTCATCGGCGATGCCGTAGGTCGGGTGTGCAGCGGAGATTTGGATGGATGCCCATACGCGCCGATTGTACTGATCCTTCGAGGTCAGCGGCATGAAGCTGTTGCCCTTGATCTCAGTCAGCGAATCAGGAATATTGATCGAATCGATCCTGCACTGACCGAATTGAGTCAGATCCAGCTTTTTGAGCTTGCTGCCCAGCTGCAGACGCTTAAGACGGGTATTCTCCGCAAACGCGTTGTCCTCAATCACCGTCACATCATCCGGCACGGTATATTCCAGAATGCCGGGCTTGAGGCATTTGAGCAGATGCTCACCGTCGGCTTCGGTTTTGAAATCGCACGTTCCATCACTCCAGCGCGTGGTATCCTCCGCCAAGAATTCGATTTCGGCAAGCGCAGTGCAGCCCTCAAAGATGCCGAATTTATCCTTCTCCGGCTTATAGGGCATACTATCCTTTTTCAGCTGCGCGGCGGTCGCCTTCAAAAAGAGCTTGGCGTGTTCCTTGGTCATATACACCTTTTTCAGCGCCGTACAGTTT
>CAZYQB010000393.1:0-1818 GCA_964649595.1 uncultured Oscillospiraceae bacterium
CATCCAGATTGGCAGCATTTACCGCGCCAAACTGCATCATTACATCGATCAAATCGGCAAGCGATGCGCCCATGCTGTTGACCTGTCTGCCGTCGATCACCAACAGCAGCACCGCGCCGTCCGCACGCTGTCCTATGGCGGTACGCGGATTTAGACCGCTGCTCGAACCGCTTACCTGTGCCGGTTCACCGTTAAGGATCAGCACGGGATTGAAGGATGCTGCATCGCGAATCCCTTTTTCTATCGCTTCCTCCGCCGTCATATCCCCAATGATAAGCTTGTCATCCTTGTCAAATCCGATCACGATGTTGCAGGCACTGGAACGCTTGGAATTGAGTACCTCGCCATCCTTGATTACAATGCCCAACGGTTTGCCGCCGCGTCCCGTACCGCCTTCATCTTCAAAGCCTCCTGCATTGATGGCAGCAATTGCCTCATTTTCCACTGCCATCTCATCGAGGTATTTGCCGTAGCTGCTGTCAAAATCAGGATCGCATACCGCCAGCGACACACGAGCAGGATCCTTAACGATCATCATGTAGCCGTGATAGGTAGCACCGTTGACCTCTACCAGTTCGATGTCCTTTTCCTCCGACACCGCCTCTTCGGATTCATCCGTCTTAGGCGTGCGATCAATTATAACCAGAGAAGTATCAGTTTCCTCATCAATCACTTTAACGGCATTTCGCGCCACGATTTCGGCAACCTCTTCTTCGCTGAAATAGATATATGGCACAAACTTGAGCGCACTGGTTTCCAGCAACGTGTTGACCAGCAGATCACACGCATTCTGAGATGGACCGTGAAACACAGTGTTCAGAACCATGTACACACCGAACACCGCAAGCAGCAGCACCGTAAATACACACAGCAGTGCGCGGCGAATAATTCTGTAAATTTTCCTCTTGCGGCGCCGCTGCTCCTTCTTGGTCGTTTTTTTCTTCTCTGCCTTCTTCTCCTTAACCGCTTCCTCTGTTTCCATCTCAGCAGTCTTGTCAGCCGCCTTTTTCACGGCATTTTTGGAATTGGTCGTATTCTTTTTTGCACTTTCATTTTCTGCCGATGCCGGACTCTTTTTCGATTTCTTCGTCGCCTCTGCCGTCGTTTCGTCCGATGCCGACTTCACACGCGGCTGCGCTGCAGCTTTTACTTCCGTTTCCCGCTTGCTCTCCGCCATAGCCTGTTCCCTCCGTAAAAAGTACTAAAGCACTCTATCCGTCTATATCTGCCGCTTCCTCCTGTGCATCGGAATCCTCGATCACATTTTCCGACACATTTTCTATGTTCTCAAAGAAACTGTTTCCGTTCTCATCATAGCCTACGTTGGTGCGAATCAAGCCAAACGAATGCATACTGTACTGACTGCTATCCTCACGGGTATACATCTTGTTCAAATCCGTATTATCCAGTAAGTTGTTCTTGTGCAACGCCACCTTCAAAGCATCCGTAATCGTCCGTCCATTCAGACCGTTCAGCGGCTGTTCAATATCCACCGTAATGACATTCGCTTCATAGAGATGAATATAGGTCTTGTCTACATCCCACACACCATACTGCTGTGCATTCTCCGGATAAACCGCCTCATCGGTTGCCAACAGCACTGCGCGACGTACGGTGGCAGAGGTCAGCTTCTGTTGGTTATCACCATCCTCACCATTGATGTCGTGAGTCAATACGACATCCGGCTTGTATTGGCGCAGCAGCGAGGTCAATGTTTCGTAGGTCTCTTCCAATCCCCACATTTCAATAGCACTCTCATAAGCACTCGGATTTCCGTTTTTTAAGCCGAGGAACACCGGATGGGTCCTTACGCCGACT
>CAZYQB010000394.1:0-1817 GCA_964649595.1 uncultured Oscillospiraceae bacterium
GCAAAGACTTCTGCAAGAAAGAATGTACTAATTTCTTGCAGAAGTCTATTTTTTTTATAAATTAAAGGTTGGGAGTAGTTTTTTTAGAGAGCGTATGCTATAATATCATGTGAATATATTCGTTGAATTATCGCATAGGAGAATGGAATCTTCTAATGCGGCAATACATACATTGATTTCGCGGGACGTTTTCGAACTTTGGCTTGACAAGGTATAGATATGTGCTAAGCTCAGTCCCTAAAGGAATATGCATAATTAGAGTGAGGGGCGAATACAATGGCACAGGCAGGAGCAAAGAAAAAGAAGTATACAAATAACCCAGCGCAGCCGGGACGTTCGCAGCCTGTGAAACGATCTTCAAAACGATCTTCAAATGGCGGAGATTACAGCAGGCAGATCGAAGCGGTGCGTCGGATAGACAGGGATACAAAAAACAGCACTCTTGAAAGAAAAAAGGCAGTTTCCAACAAAACTGCGCCGAAGAGGTCTGTACGTCAGACAACGTCAATTTCAGACGGTATGTCGCAGCGAACAGGACAAGAAAAGCCGGTCATACCTGCTTCGAGGGCACCTGCTCCCCAAAGGTCGCTTCAGAAACCTGATAAGAAGATGCCGCAAAAGACCGTTCAAAAGCCCGTCAAAAAAGCGTCCAAGCGGCGTGCCGATATTGAGTATCGGCGTCGAATGCGGGAGCAGATCAAGCGTAAAGAGAAAATCAATCGCATCATGCTGTGGATTACGGGCGGTGTGATTGCGGCTGCATTATTTGTTTACGTTGATCGGATGGCAGATCTTTCGGCGGTATCCAAGCAGATCAATCAGCTTCGGGCGGGTATTACGGAACTGGAAGAGCAGAAGCAATATAAAGAGGTAGAGCTTGCTGCGGCGCAGAACATTGATCGTGTGAGCGACGAGGCAATAGGACGTTTGGGCATGATTACACCTTCTTTGGAGCAAACTCGCTACATTTCGATAAGTGAATATCTTGATTGAAGAGACTGAAATGAATTCATGCTGCTCCTGACTTTGATGGCAGTGAGGTGGTGGAATGATTTCCACGGGCTCCATCATACGAAAGAGAATATTGGTTTGCATGACGTTGTTTTTAGGATTGTTTTTAATCCTTGTTGGACAACTGTTCAATTTACAGATTATTCGGGCAGATGAGCTTCAAAGCAGAGCGCAAGGGCAGTGGACGAGCGAATCGGTCATTGCGCCGATCAGAGGATCGATTCTGGATAGAAACGGTGCAGTGCTGGCAATGAGTGCTACGGCGTATATTGCTTCGGTTAGTCCGCGTCAGGTAACGGATGCTCAAGCGTTTGCGCAAATACTTGCGCCGGTGCTGGATATGGACGAGGAGACGATTTTTAATCGTGCTTCTGATCGAAGTAAGGGCGGTGTGACGCTGAAGCGGCAGCTTAGCAGGGATATAGCTCAACAGCTCCGGACAATGTATGCAGAGCATCAGGCGGCAGATTCGGATGCATTGAATGGGTTGTATCTCGAAGAGGATTCGCGCCGATATTATCCAATGGGGGCTTTTGCTTCGCAGCTTTTGGGATTGACAACGGTGGATGGTGTTGGACAGTCCGGACTGGAAGCTTCTTTAAACAAGTACTTATCCGGAAAAGCTGGTATCGTTCTGGATGAGATCGACGGCAAAGGTCGGGAAATTGCCTACGGTGAGCAGGAATACGCTGCGGCAACAAACGGCAGCACCGTCTATTTGACGATAGATTATGTGATACAGAGCTTCGTGGAACAGGCAGCTCGCGAAGCGATTGAAGTAAATAATGCACTTGGTATTCGCATTA
>CAZYQB010000395.1:0-1814 GCA_964649595.1 uncultured Oscillospiraceae bacterium
CGATGCGGCAGGCGTTGCGGCAAAGCATATCGCGCAGGCGCAGTATCAGGCGATTTCTGCGAATGTGGCAACTGCCGAGTCCGCCGCGCTGGTGGAAAAGGCAGCCAAGGCGGCAAAAGCGGGCGTGTCGGATGTAAACACGGTCATTGACGGCGCAACCTCCATTTTGAACGGTTGGAAAATTGCGGCATCCGAGTCCGAACAGGTCTTTGACAAGCTGCTGCTTACGCAGAAGCGCGGCAAGACCACCATCGGCGAGCTGGCAGGCAGCATCGGTCAGGTGACGGGTCTTGCGCCGCAGCTCAATATGAGTCTGGATGAAACATTAGCTGCAGTCGGTGCGCTCACTCAAAGCGGCGTGGGCACCAGCGAGGCGTTCAACGGCTTGAAGGCAGTGCTCAGCGGTGTGCTCAAGCCTACTGCAGAGGCAGCCGAAGAAGCCGAGCGGCTGGGCTTGGAGTTTGACAGTGCAGCGCTCAAGAGCAAGGGATTCACGGCGTTTCTTGCGGATGTGGTCGATAAGACCGGCGGCAGCGAGGAATCGCTGGCAAAGCTGTTCGGCTCGGTGGAAGGTCTGTCGCAGATCATGCTGCTGGGCGGCAGTTCCGCGCAGTTGTATGCGGACATCCTGGATGATCTGACCAACTCTGCTGGCACACTCGATGAGATGTTCAAAACGCGCACTTCGTCCTCTGCTGAGCGCTTCTCGATGGCGCTCAACCGCATCAATAATGCCGCGATCCGGCTGGGGCAGTCCTTTGCGCCGTACATCGATCTGGCGGCGGATGCGGTAGAAAGATTGGCAGATAGCATTGCGAAGATGGATGTGGAGGAAGGCAAGAGCCTGATCACCACCGCGCTGTGGATCGCGGGCGCCGGAAAGACCATTTCGGTTGCAGGAAAGCTGATAGCAAACATCGAGAGCATTACCAAAGGCTTTAAGGCAATGGGCGTGCTTTTGAGCGCGGGCGGTCCGGTGATCGCGGGCATCATGGCGGTAGGCGCGGCGATCACGGCGGCAGCGGCGATCATGGATAATTCGACCAAGGCGAAAATCAGCTTTGACATTGATGATTCCGACCTTGAGAACTACAAGATCGATACGCAGACCTTGAAAGATCCGATCACGGTGCAGGCAGAGGTCGCGCTTCAGATCAAGAGCGACCTTAAAGCCGTGGGCGAGGAAATGGTCAGGTGGCTGTCGGACGGCGTGCCGGAGACGCCTGAGGAACAGGCTGCAATGGCTCAGAAGGTCAATGCGGCGATTGATGGAGCGTTTAATTCGATTCAGACTCATTTCGATGAGCAGAAAAAGGCGCTGGATGCGCAATTGGCGGCGGGCATTATCACGCAGGAAACATATGATGTCTCTCTGGCGCAGCTTACTATGCAGGCTGCTGCGCTTGAAAGTGATTTGACTACTCAGGCGAATGCAGTCAATGAATATGTAGCTTCACTGGTGGCAGCCAATGAAACGATCACCGAATCGGAAATTGAGCATCTGTTTGCACTGTTGGAAGTGCTGGGACTGACCAGCGCGCAGGTGCTTGAGGCGACCAATGCGCAGAAAGCCGCCTATGAATGGGCATATCAGAAAACTGCGCTCGGTCTGGGAACCGATGCCGATCAGAAAACAGCAGCAGAGTATATTGAGCTTCAGTATTCGACCGACCGTAATAAGCTGATAAGCGCGCAGAATGCGGTAAGCTCCAAGTATGCAGGGCTGAGCATGGGTGCGACCGATGAGCAGAGAGCAGCTTTGACGGCGGAGGGGTTATAAGTGAGAAACATCATGTACTTCGGCAATCACAGCA
>CAZYQB010000396.1:0-1805 GCA_964649595.1 uncultured Oscillospiraceae bacterium
TGTCCTTATAGCCGTCGATCATGACCAGCGTATGCGTATCGGACTGACGCAGCAGATATTCTGCCTCGTGAATCTTGTAGGCGGTATTGACCGTGACCAGCACCGCACCGATGCGCACCGTTGCCCAGAAGGTAATGTACCACTGCGGCACATTGGTCGCCCAAATGGCAACATGATCGCCCTTCTGAACGCCCATCGAGATCAGCGCACGAGAGAAGGTGTCGACATCCTCTCTGAATCCTGCATAGGTACGAGTATAGTCGAGCGTGGTGTATCGGAAGGCATACTGATCGGGGAATTCATGCACCATGCGGTCGAGCACCTCGCCGAAGGTCAGATCGATCATGGTGTTCTTCTTCCACGGATATTTGCCGTCGCCGCGCTTGGAGGTCTGCAGTCTGCTCTCCGTATTGTAGGAGGACATATAGTTCGCAAAGTGCGGGAATACAACGCCGGCATCGGTCAAGTCAGGTGCCCAGCGCTTGACCCATTCGAGCGAAACATAGCCGTCGTAGTTGATCTTATCGAGCGCATCAAGGGCTTCGCGAACCGGCAGATCGCCCTCGCCCATCATGCGATAGCGAACGACTCCGTTTTCCATAACAGAGTCCTTGACGTGGATATATTTAATATAGGTGCCGAGGTTGGCAACGGTGGTTTCGGGCGCTTCGCCGAAGAAGCGGTAGGGATGATGCACATCCCACAGCGCGGCAACCGCGGGGCTTGCAATATCGTCAAGCAGTTTTTTAAGGCGCGCAGTGTCGGCATATACGCCGTTGGTCTCCACCAGCAGAGTTACCTCTTTGGGCGCTGCCATTTCGGCGAGTTCCTTCATCAGCTCCACGATAAACCGATCATCCACCTCACCGGTGACGTGTGCTTCGCGGTCGGCAAGAATGCGGATATAGGGCGTTTTGAGTTGACTTGCCAGATCGATATACTCTTTGATCTCCGCGATATTCTGCTCACGATTTTCCTTGAATTTGAGTCCGCAGCCGGTGCTCAGACAGGGGATTTCAAGATCAAGCTCATTTAGTTTTTTAATGGTGCGCGGCAGACGCGCAGGAGTAAACGGCGGTGCGCTGACCGCCTTGATGTCTCTCCCCAGACCACGAATTTCGATGCCGTCGAAGTGGAAGTCCTTCGCCATCGAGTAAATGTCTACCCACGAAAAATCCGGGCAGCCCAGGGTCGAAAATGCAATTTTCATAACACGCTTCCTACCTTTCTACATGATCTCTAAACTACCAGCGAGTTATAGGGATGTGAACTATTGTAGCAAGAAAGTGTTACGTTTGCAAGAAGATTCAACATTTTTCACCCATAAAATTAAAAATCCGCTTCAAATTCAGCTTTTTTGAAGGCAAAAGCATCAATCAAACATCAAAATACCAATTGATTTTTTTGATCTTAATGAAATATATCGCCTTATGTATCACCATGTATTATACTGATTTATGGTGACCTAAAAGCGAGGTGATATCATGTCGCCACGAACCGGACGACCGACTACCGACCCCAAGAGACATGAAACACGCATCCGTATGTCGAATGAAGATGTTCGTCTGCTGGAGCTGTGCGCTCAGCTTACCGGCATGACCAAAGCAGCTGTAATTCGCCAAGGGATTCGGGAAGTCTATGAAAAGGTCAAGAAAAAATAGAGTATTGCAGCCCCTACCACAGTTCGCAATACTCTATACACACACCCTCAGGTTGTCCAAAGGACCCTGCCCAAAGGGGCAAGTAAATTATATCATGCTTTCTCCCTTCGGGTCAACCAAAACGACATAAACAGAGAAACAGAA
>CAZYQB010000397.1:0-1797 GCA_964649595.1 uncultured Oscillospiraceae bacterium
GGGATCGTAGTCGGGCGTCTTGCACAGATCAATCAGATTGGCAGTGTTGGGCATGGCGCTCAGATCCAGTTCAACGAGCATATCCTCTTTAATCATGCGCTCGATGATATAGTCGGAGGGAACAACCACGTCATAGGTGCCCGCGCCCTTCTGCAGCTTTGCAAACATTTCCTCGTTGGTGGTGAAGTTGACGTAGTTTACCTTGATGCCGGTTTCTTCTTCGAACATCTTGATAACCTCTTCGTCAATGTAGTCAAACCAGTTGAACACGGTGATAGTCGTCGTGCTATTCGACGAATTGCTGCAGCCGGACATGGAAACAGCAATCATGACTAGCATCAGCATCAGTGCGATCATGGACAGGATCTTCTTGCTCTTTTTCATCATTGTACCCTCCAGTAAATCATGCGCTCATTGCGCCAATTTAAGATATCAGGACATATCCTCCAGCGCACCGCGCTTGTTGAGGATCAGCAGCAGCACCAGAACCACAATAAACATCAGCGTAGACAGTGCATAAATCGAAGGCTCGATGCCCTTTCTTGCCGCCGAGTAAATAATCATCGACAGATTCTGGTCAGTGTAGGAAGTAAAGTAGCTGATGATAAAATCATCCAGCGACATGGTGAACGACAGCAGCGCACCCGTAATCACGCCCGGCATAATCTCCGGCAGGATCACCTTGCGTACCGCCTGCATGGGCGTACAACCCAGATCGAGTGCCGCCTCATAGAGATTGCTGTCTGTCTGCCTGAGTTTGGGCAGCACCGCAAAGAGTACATACGGCGTGTCAAAGGCGATATGCGCCATGACCATCGTCCAGTAGCCCAGCGGCACCTTAATCAGCACAAACATCAGCATCAGCGATACGCCCGTTACGATATCCGGCGCAGTCATCGGAATGTACGCCATTTTCATCATCACATCGGCGGGACGCTTCTTCATGGCATGGATACCGATCGCAGCCGCCGTGCCGATAATCGTTGCAACGATCGTGGCAATTACCGCAACCGACAGCGTAACCCCCAGCGCTTCGAGGATATCGCTTCGCTGCGTCAGGCGCACATACCAATCAAACGTAAATCCGCCCCACTGAGCACGCGACTTGGAAGCGTTAAATGAAAGTACGATCATGACCGCGATGGGAGCATACAGAAAGGTCAGGATCAGACCCAAATAGATACCGCGCAGCGTCTTTTTCATTTATGCCTCTCCTCTCTGCTTGGGATCCGCACGATTCAGCACGCTGATGGACAGAACACACAGCACCATCATTACCAGCGACAGCGCGGAACCGAAATTCCAGTTATTCAGTTCAAGGAACTGCTTTTCGATCACATCGCCGTAGAGCATGAAGTTTCCGCTGCCCAGCAGACGTGAAATGGCAAAGGTGGTCACTGCCGGCATAAACACCATCGTCACACCCGAAATAATGCCCGGAACGGACAGCGGCAAAGTCACCCTTCTAAACACTTCAAAAGGATTTGCACCCAGATCCTCCGCCGCTTCGATCACGCGGCGATCCATCTTCTTGAGCGCGGTATGAATGGGCAGCACCATAAACGGCAAATAGTTATACACCATACCTACCAGCACCGCGCCCTCCGTGCCGATCATCTTGATCGGCTCCAGCCCTATTGCTTTGAGGAAGGTGTTTATAATGCCGTTATCCTCCATCAGACTCATCATGGCATAGGTTCTGAGCAGGAAATTCATCCACATTGGCAGCAAAATCAGCACAAACAGCGTCTGATTCTTCGAAAAATCCTTACTTGCCAGAAAATACGCCGTAGGATA
>CAZYQB010000398.1:0-1792 GCA_964649595.1 uncultured Oscillospiraceae bacterium
CAGTTGATAAAGTCCAGTCCAGTGCCGAGGATATGCTCTTTCTTTGCCATGAACTGTTCAAAGAAATCGGGAGTCATGGGCGTTTCGATGCCGACGCGCGGAATATACTTCTTGGCAATTGCGATATTTGCGATCACTTTGTCGGCGCAGTTGGATGCACCCAGATTGAAGCGCAGCTCGTTGAGACCTGCTTCGCCCAGAGCGCGCAGGTTTTCCTCGGTTGCCAGCGTGCCGTTGGTATACATATGCTGATGCACGCCTGCCTGACGGAAACGGCGGATGATCGAATAATACTTCTCGATCTCCATAAACGGCTCCAGATATACATACGATACGCCGGTAGGGTTGTTGCCCATCGACAGGAGAAGATCAAGATCCTTTTCGTAGAACTTGGTGCCGCCGATTTCCCACATACCTTCGCCGACCGGAGGCTGGCAGTCCAGTTCGCCGTAGTTATAGCAGAAGGGACACTGCAGGTTGCACTTGTTGGTCTTGCGGATGGCGGAAAGTCCGGTGCCCATGAGGCAGGAACAGCAGCCCCTGGCGAATTTTTCATCATTGCCTACAAAGTAGGTACGGCCTGCAAGGGTGCGAAGACCTTTGATCTTGTTCATCATCTCTTCGCGGCGTGCATCCACGGCTCTTTCAATTTGTGCGAAGGTGGCGTATACGATCTCCTGCTGACGGGGAAAGAGCTGCTCATCCTCGGGCAGCTGGGCGAAGAATTCAAACCACATCAGCGCATCTTTCCTGGAAATTTTCATGGCGATGTATCCTCTCATTTATCATTAGCCGCATTATACAATGAAGAGAGGGCAGCGTCAATCATGTGTGAGGGAAAATTGTCGAAAGGTTGTCAGTTTAAGGATATCTCCCTCAATGGGAAGTATATTGGTGCTAAATTTATGACTTACTTCAGACGATTTAAATATATTTTTCAACGCAGAGTCAAATCGATTGAAAGATCTACCATTTTTGCCAATATGACCGATCCCGCATCGATGCCGTGTCGAGTATTCTTTGCAATGCGAGAAAGTATCAATTGAGGCATTTCCGTACCATGAGGTTGCATTTCGATCACCAGTTGTTTTTGAGAGAGTGGTGGTTTATGAAAAATGCGCGCATCCCGAGGCAGCTTTTCCTCGGAATGCGCGCTTATAGGTTGATCGGAGAATCTCAGAAAGAGGTGAAATTATTTGAGACCCTTCTCTACGAAATACGGGCGCAGGGCGTTAGAAATCTTGAGGTAGTCGTTGGTGAGGATGGTATCGATGCCCATGTCGATATATTCTTTGGCTTCGCCTACTCTGTCTGCCCAGAATACGTTGCAGCGGATGCCGTGAGCGTGAGCCTTGTCAACGATTTCTTTGTTGAAGTAGGGCTTGAACAGCTGAACCTTCTCGGCACCCAGCTCGATGGCGCGATCAACGATCTCCCACTTGCGGGCATCCAGATGACCTACGCATACGGGGATGTCGGGAGCATATTCCTTGAACTGACGGATGTGGATGTCCGGCTCGAGCATGAAGTAGCAGTGCTGTGAGCAGTCATACTGGCGGATGAGTGCGACGATCTTTTCCATGATCTCCTGCGGATACGGTTCGGTAAGGGACAGGGGCTTTACATGGATGTTCATGATGCAGTGTCCGGCGTATTTCTGCAGGATCTCTTCGAAACGGACGATCTTCAGACCTTCAAACTTCTCGCTGAACTTGATGCCGAAGTCATAAGTGAGCAGTTCTTCCATGGTGCGCTCATAGACCTTGCCGGTGCCGGTGCTGACGCGATGCAG
>CAZYQB010000399.1:0-1787 GCA_964649595.1 uncultured Oscillospiraceae bacterium
GCTGATATCGATATCCTTTGCCATTGCTTCGGCAGTGCGAGCCATAGATTTGGTGGCGAGTACGAAACTGTCACGAATTCCCTCAAGCGCTTCGCCCAGATATTGCTCGCTGACCGTATAGCCGCGTGCGGTGTCGATATAGTTGATGCCTTGTGCAATCAGCTTTTCCATTAGACCGCGCGTAACGGCTGCGTTGACCTTCTGAATCGGGATACCGCCGAAACCCATGCGCGAGATTTTCAGACCGGTTTTGCCCAATACAGTATATTCCATCAGGCTCATCTCCTATTCTTGCTTCTGATCTTTGGTAGTTCTATTTTATCATACCGACGGCTGTTTGACTATGCCCTGTGGCAATTTTTATTGCAGCCTGCCCTTTTGCATGGTCAATGCGATGCGCTTCTTCTTTTCGTCTACTTCCAACACCCAGACCTTGACGACATCTCCGACTTTGAGGACCTCGGAGGGATGGCGGATGAAGCGGTCGGTGATCCTGGAGATATGAACCAAACCGTCCTGATGCACGCCGATATCCACAAATGCACCGAAGTCGATCACGTTTCGGACGGTACCTGTCAGTTCCATGCCGGGCTTGAGATCCTTCGTGTCGAGTATATCACTGCGCAGCACGGGTTTTGGCAGTTCATCGCGCGGATCGCGTCCGGGCTTTTGAAGCTCTGAGAGAATATCCTTCAGGGTAGGCAGACCGATGTCAAGCTCTGAGGAGAGTTTTTCGAGTCCATATTTTTCTGCAGCAGCAGCGATTCCTGCAATGCCGCCGTTTTTTAGATCTTTGGGCGCATATCCCAAAAGGGAGAGGAGCTGCTTGGCGGCATCATAGCTTTCCGGATGAACAGCAGTGGCATCAAGAGGATTCTTGCTGTCCGCTACGCGCAGGAATCCGGCGCACTGCTCAAATGCGCGCGGTCCCAGTTTAGGCACCTTTTTGAGTGCGGCTCGAGAGGAGATGCCGTTTTCGTCGCGGTAGGCAACGATGTTTTTTGCCAGTGCCGGACCGATGCCGGCAACATGAGAGAGCAGCTCGGCAGAGGCAGTCGAAACCTCTACGCCCACCATGTTGACGCATTGCTCTACCACGCCGTCGAGCGCTGCAGTCAGCTCGTTTTGTTTGAGATCGTGCTGATATTGTCCCACGCCGATTGCCTTTGGATCGATCTTGACCAATTCGGAAAGCGGATCCTGCATACGGCGTGCGATGGACACTGCACTGCGCAGGGCAACGTCGTAATCGGGGAACTCCTGCGCTGCCAATTTGCTGGCAGAATATACCGATGCGCCTGCTTCGCTGACGATCATGTATGCAGCGCCGTTCAAATCAGGGAGAAGGGATACGATAAACTGCTCGCTCTCACGGCTGGCGGTGCCATTTCCGATAGCAATGGCGGTTACATTGTGTTCACGCACCATTCGTTTGATGAGCGCAGCAGCCTGAGCCTTTGCACTTTCTTGTCTTGGGAGGGTGAAAAAACCGACTCCGGTTTCGAGTACTTTCCCGTTTTCGTCAATAACTGCCAGTTTGCAGCCGGTTCTAAAGCCTGGATCGACGCCCAGTGTAACTTTTCCTTTGATGGGCGGCTGCATCAAGAGCTGGTGAAGATTTTGAGAAAATACGCGAATGGCGGAAGCGTTGGCACGATCGGTCAGTTCATTGCGAATTTCACGCTCGAGCGAGGGGAGAATGAGGCGGCTCCAAGCATCGCAGCAGGCGGCAGTGACCTGATGCGATGCTTCACAGGGCACGGGTGAAACAAACATACGCTGAAGGA
>CAZYQB010000400.1:0-1775 GCA_964649595.1 uncultured Oscillospiraceae bacterium
CAGGCAGCACATCTCAAGCATCTTATAATAAAAGAGCACTTCAACGGGGATATTGACAAAGTTGTGATATATTGGAACTGAAGATAAAAACAGCGAGGAGAGTTACAAGGATGATGCCGATGATTATTCTGGCGCTCGATAATGAAGATGACAGGGAGTTTATCAAGCGGCTGTTTTTGGAAAATCAAGTGATGATGTATGCAATTGCCTTTGAACTGATGAAAGATTATCATTTGGCACGAGATATGGTTTCGCAGTCATGTGTCACGATGATTGATAAAATCGACTATTTGCGCAAAGTAAATGTGTGCACGCTTTCGTCATATATTGCTGCCATTGTTAGAAATAATTCATTGATGTATTTGAGAAAAAGAAAGCGAGAGAAGGAGTTTCTGATGGAGGAGTATCTTGCTGCCGATTATATAGCAAAGGAGAGTGAACCTGTAGAGGCAAGGCTGATCGCGGAAGCGGAAATGCAGGCAATACGGGATGCATTATCGAAAGTTCACAGAAAGGATCGTGATCTGCTGATGATGAAGTATTTCGAGAAAGCATCTGATAAGGTAATTGCCGAAAGATTAGGCATCAATACGGCAAGCGTTAGATACTACCTTACAAAGGCGAGGCGAAATGTAGAGAGAGAATTGGAGTGAGGTGAAAGGAATGAATGATCGCGAAGAAGAGGTGTACAAATCAGCAGCAGAACTGCGAAGAGAAATTGCGGATTTGAAAATCAGATTGGCATTTCAGGAGCAGTTTGAAGAGGAGATATCACAAATTCTTGCGGAATGTGAAAATCCGTCTCCGGAGCTGCTGCAGGTAGTTAGCGAAGAACGGCAGGGAATTTTGGCGGAGATCGATCAGTACTATAAAACAAAAGCACATTTCTTTAGAAGAAACGCCAGCTTTGTGCCGAAGATAAAGCGGGCAGCGATCTTGATAGCGGCAGGGCTCATCATCAGCATATCTTCGGCGATGGCGGCAATTCAGATGGTACGTACAGGGGTTTTTGAAATTGATATGCGAGGTGATAAAATACAGACTTCCATTCAACTGGTGCAGATGAGCGATATCGAAATACCTCCTGAATGGGAAGGGTACTATTATCCTGCGTTTATTCCGGAAGGGTTTGAGTTTGAAGAAGTTTATAATGGCACTGCGAGATACTATGATGCAGAAGGAAAAAGACTGACTTTTGATGAGGGTAGCTGTAATATAGGTACAAGCGTTGATACGGAGAATGCAAAAATTAGCAATATAGAGATCAACGGAAGTGATGCAATGTTAATTGAAAAAAGAGGAAAGAGTACAGTTGTCTGGTCCGTTGGCAAACATTATTTTATTGTGGAAATTGTGGCGGAGAAGGAAGTTGCTTTACAGATTGCAGAAAGCGTAGTGATGATTAAATAAAGAAATATAAAATCGGAATAATGAAGGGAGAGAAGAGAATGTTGTGGAAGCGGATTCTAAGTTGCGTAATGGTGTGTTTACTGGTGGTATTAAGTATTCCAGAGAGTACTTTGGCGGCAAACATAGAAGAGTCAGAAATTAGCCCTTGCTACTTGTATACTAGCTATGTACAAGCAGGTCTCAGTATTAGCTCTTCTGGTGTTGCAACTTGCAATGGGTATGTGCAAGTTGATAGTCCAACCAGTGATATTTCTATGCGTGTGAATTTGTACAAGCAGAACGCAAGCGGCACTTCGTGGGTCAGAATTGCGGGATGGACAACTTCCAGCGAAGGAAGAGATGCCCTTGCACTCGAAGGAACCTAC
>CAZYQB010000401.1:0-1773 GCA_964649595.1 uncultured Oscillospiraceae bacterium
TAGGGTGCGTCAATACCGCCGTACACACGACCGGAGTTGCAGCAGATAGTGCCGCCATTCATCTCAAACACAGCACCGCTGTGCAGGTAAATCGCAGCATTGCGTCCGTTACTCGGACCGTAGACGCCGGTATTGGAGCAAATCTTGCCGCCCTTCATATAGAAGGTGCCCCAGTATACTCCAACTGCAACGCCGTTGGAATTCCAGCCGGTATTGTTGATGATCTCGCCGCCGTTCATGGTGAATACGGCGCCGGAGTAGATCTTGAAGATACCATGGTTGCCGCCGACATGGTTGCTGTCGATCACGGTGCCCTCATTCATATCGATCGTGATACCTGCGCCGGAAGCATTTACAGCTACGCCGTTGCCCTGAGTGGAAGCAACGTGAGTGATCTTCGCACCGGTCAGATTGATGGTGGCGCCTGCGCCTGCGGAAACCACACCGCTGCTAACAGAGTAGTTGTTCTGAATCGTTACCTTGTTCAGGTTTACGGTACCGCCGGTAGTGGTAATCATGAATGCAGTTGCTACGGGTGCGCCTTCTTCGGGAGTGAACCACTTGGCAGAATCTTCCTTAGCGATGTAAGTATTCCAATCTGCCGCATCTGCATCGTAGGCTTCCTTATCGAAGCTATAGTTATTGCCGCCGTCGATGGTCAGACCACCATCCAGAGTCAGAGTTGCATCTGAATCGACCGTGAACAGAGTTCCGGTGTAAGCTTTATCGCGGATGATGGTGTATTCGCCTTCGATGGTCACATTGCCGGAGATGGTCAGCTTCTCGCCCAGAGTGGCATTAGTCAGCAGGGTGACAGTTGCGCCGCCTTCAATGGCGTTGGCTGCTGCAACGGCTTCGGTCAGTGTGTAATACTTGGTTTCGCCAACCAGTGCAACGTGCATAGGATAGTAGGGCGGCTCAACCTCGTAGGATACATCAGTCAGAATCAGTTCAACGCCGTCTGCCATCTTGGCTTCGCCAACAACGCCTGCCTGATACTCCGTATCGCTTACTACGCTGCCGGTAATCGTGCAGTCCTTGATGGTAACGGTCTTAGCATAGGGGCTGCTGGTTTCAGCGTTGTCCCAGCCACCCCAGCCGTAGCTTACAGTGGAACCGATGAAGCCGCCTGCAACGTTGGTGCCGGTAACATCACCGGAAACCTTACAACCATCAAAGGTTACATCGGAAGTGTAGCTGCTATTCGTCAAACGTCCTGCAAAGCCGCCCGCGATATTGGCAGTTACATCGCCCTTTGCTTCGCAATTAATGTAGCTTACGGTAGAAGTGTGATTGCCGACAAAGCCGCCTGCCACATTGGAGCCGGTAACGTCAACATCTGCAACACAGTTGGTGTAGGTCTGCGTTGCATATTCATAAGTTCTGGCTACGAAACCGCCGACCTTTGCGTGATGGTTCACGGGGTTCTCGCTGTCGCTGCAGCGCTCGACGATCTTACCGGATACAGAGCAATCCGTATAGCTTGTGTTGGGGCTCTGAGAAGTACCGACCATGCCGCCGACACGGGTCTCGCCCAGATAATCAGTGGTTACATCAAAGTCGATGCCGTCAATGTGCACATCTTTCACAGTGTGACCCCTGTCGCTTCTCCAGAAGTAGCCTACCAGACCACCGACAAAGGCACTCTTAGCATCGACAGTGATCTTGAGACCGCTAATGTTACCATTCTTGAGGGTGATATATCCGTAATAGGTATACGGAGCATAACCACCTGCAAACACCGTGCCTGCTTCTGCATTAATGATAACATCA
>CAZYQB010000402.1:0-1773 GCA_964649595.1 uncultured Oscillospiraceae bacterium
GTCATACTTCCATTGCCCGTTGAACCATATCTGCTCATTTCTGAACCCATCCCCCTTCTTCGTGCTCCTTCAAGACATTCAAGCTGTCGCTGTGCTCGCTCTATTTTTCTCAGAAGCATCGCTTTCTGTCTGCCAAATGCCTCTTTTTGTACTTCGGCAGAGGCGTACAGCAATCGCCCAATGTCATTTAGCGAAAATCCCATTTCTCGATAATACAGAATCTGCCGCATTCGCTCCATCGACTCATCATCGTAATACCGATAACCATTCTGTTCATTTGCTTCGGCCGGGCACAGCAAACCAATCTCATCATAATAATGCAGCGTGCGCACACTAACCCCCATCAAGGATGCAAACGCTCTGACCTGCAATTTCATCTTCGTCACCTCCTGACCAATAAGATTATAAACTATCACGCAGCGTAATGCTCAAGAAGAAAATTGCATATGAATCAAAAAAGGACACCCGAAGATGCCCTTTTTCTCTGCTTGCTGTCGCTTTTGTAAAAAGTCATATCTCGCTTTCTGTCAGCAGTTTACACTTCTCTTCTTTCGATAATACACCAAGGTCATGCGCTCATTGATCTTCTCATACTCTCCTGTGCGGCGATATCCCATTTTTTCATATAGCCGACAATTTCCTTTCTCTTCAAGAATGGTATTAAGCTCCCACTGCACATTAGGATAGAGTGCTTCAAGCCGACGAATCGCTGCACACGCATAGCCCCTGCGCTGATGCTCAGGCAGTATAAACAGCGGTGATATCTGACAGCGCGCATCTTTCCTGCGGATCACACGCACGCCGCCCACCGGCTCTTGAGAAGCATAAATGACATAATAATCACTGCATGGATGCCGAAAGCGCGCTCTCACATTCTCTATCGATTCACAGGCAGGATTGACCGCTTCACTTTGATACTTTTCAAGCAGAGGACGAAATGCGCGCACCTGCATTTCCCACAACATCGACACATCGCTCTCCTGCGCACGTCTAAGCATGATGTACACACTCTCCACCTCCGCTGCATTTTCTTTCCTACGAAAATTATATCACACAAATTCTGCGCGCATCCTGTTTTTCATATTTTTGCAACATTTATCTTTGAAATGTAAGGTTTTAACGCTTTTTTGTACGCAAAATTCGTTGAAATACCGCCAATAATATACTAAAATAGCAAATGCTGTTGTTTCTTGTCGAAACGCAAGCGTACAGAAAGGGGTTTTTCTTCATGAGTTTCCTGGATCGCTTTTTCCACCTCAAGGAGAACGGCACGAAAGTCTCTACTGAGATCGTAGCAGGCATCACCACGTTCTTCGCCATGGCGTACATCATCGTCGTCAACCCGAACCTGCTCTCTCAATCCGGCATGGAGTGGGGCGCAGTATTCCTCGCCACCATTCTCTCCTCCATCATCGGAACCCTCATCATGGGTCTGGTTGCCAATGTTCCCTATGCACAGGCTCCCGGCATGGGCCTGAATGCTTTCTTTGTCTACACGGTTTGCTTTGGCCTTGGCTTCACCTGGCAGCAGGCGCTTTCCATGGTGTTTATCTGCGGTCTGGTGAACATTCTGATCACTGTGACAAAGGTTCGTAAGTACATCATCAAAGCCATTCCACTGAGCCTGCAGAATGCCATCGGCGGCGGCATCGGCCTGTTTGTGGCCTATATCGGCTTCCTGAATGTGGGCTTTGTCAATTTTGGTGCCGGTGTTCCCGCTCTGGCTACCCTGAATACGCCGGTTCTGTGGGTGTTCCTGATCGGCTTGTTCAT
>CAZYQB010000403.1:0-1760 GCA_964649595.1 uncultured Oscillospiraceae bacterium
AATGCACATAGCTATGGCGAGTGGGTGTACGATTCCCTCACGCAGCACTACCGCCTCTGCATCATTTGCGGCACTCCCGAATCCTACGAGTACGAGGATCATTCCGGCGGCACGGCCACCTGCACCGAGCAGGCCATTTGCGAGGTGTGCGGCTGGTCCTACGGCGCGGAGCTGGGCCACGCCCCCGGCGCAGCAGCTACCTGCACCACCGATCAGGTCTGCACCCGCGATGGCTGCGGTCAGGTACTGACCGAGAAGCTGGGGCATACCGAAGCGATTGATCTCGCTGTCGCTCCTACCTGCACGCAGAAGGGATACACAAAGTATACCTGCAGAGTATGCGGTCGCACTTATATCAGCAACATCGTTAAAGCGCTTACGCACTGGTATTCTCTGTGGACCCCCGATTCGGACGGTACGCACAGCGCTGAGTGCCGTCGCACGAATTGCGACCATGTTGGAACCACCGAATGTACGCTGTATGAGATCACCGTGAAGGACGGTGAAGCAGACATCATCCTGACGATCTGCCCCGTGTGCGGTGACCATGAGGAAACGCCTTTTGTCGTGATCCTTGAAGCCGTTATCAAGGCAGTTGACAGGTACGCGCTGCCCCACGGCGAACAGATCGTTCGCGGTATGGATGCTCCCTTTGACGGCGTGCTGTACGCCTTTACCGCGGCGTATGAGTATTCCGGAAAAGTCGAACCCTTCAATGGGATCGTATCCGTTACTCTGCCGCTGGATGCGGAGAAATATACCGAATTCAAGCTGGTGCGCGTAGATGTGACCCCGGCAACGGAAGAAGCCGAGCGCACGGAAGTCTGGACGGACGTTGCCTTTACTTACGAGGATGGCAAGCTGTCCTTTGAAACGGATGTCGCAGGGCTGTTCCTGCTGCTTCCGGTCGAATAACCGAATAAAAATCTCTGGGCGCAGGCATACCGCTTGCGCCTTTTCTCATGCCAATATTGGATCCGAAACAGCCCATATAATAATTGCTCTTCCGCATCACCTTTCGGGCGGTGCGGAAGAGCTCAAAAAAATCGGGATATCAGATCAGTTTGACAGAGAGAACTCAAAGATGGCAGTCGGATCGTCGAAATTCTCGTTGGATACCCACAGCATAGTCTTGTCGGTCAGGTTGTATACCGCGCTGTGCACGGTGCAGCCGTTGCCGTCATCGTTGTTCCAAGTGCGTCTGCCGATGATGCCCAGCACGTCCATTGCCGCCTGCTCGTCGGCAACGATGCCTCCCGCTTCGGTCAGCACTTCCTGCAGCTTCAGATATCGGTCATAGCCCTTCTTTTCCTTATCTTCGGAATCATCGTAGTAGCCGGGCTGCAGTACAAAGTTGGTGACCCACTGGTAATCCACAGTGCCTTCCACCTCGCCGATGTATGCGTCGTCATCGTTGTAGACCACCTTCAGTTCACGCTTGGATCCGTCGTTGTCGGTAGCATCGGTGCCGTTGACCCATTCGAGAATGACGCTTCTGCCGCTGGCATCGGCGACCATGTAATGATAGGAGGTGCCTGCCGAGTCGTGCAGGTCATAGGAGGAAGCGATTTCCACTGCTTCGTCAACGTCGTCTGCATAGTCGAGGATCATTCGCAGCAGGGTGGTGGAGGTAAAGTCGGGCTTGTCGGTATCCTGATCGGTGGGCATGGTCTGCTCGCCGCCCTGATAGGTCATGTAGATGCCGCAGCTTACGCCTGCATCGTTGATGCCGTCCAGCGGCGCATAGGGTGCTGCAAGGC
>CAZYQB010000404.1:0-1756 GCA_964649595.1 uncultured Oscillospiraceae bacterium
GTGGTATAGGTCAGATAGCACAGTGCGCGGTTTTCCAGCTTCTTCTCGGTCAGGAAGGAGAAGGGAGTAACCGGCTCGTCGCCGTACTGGGGGATCATTTTGCTGAAATCCACCGTGCGCACGTCTACGCGTGCCGGAGTGCCGGTCTTAAAGCGGCGAATGGAAAATCCCAGATCCATCAGAGACTGCGTGAGAGATCCCGCGGCAAGCAGTCCCTGAGGACCGCCCTGCCAGGAGCATTCACCGATTATGATGCGGCTTTTGAGATATACGCCGCAGCAGATGACAGCTGCGCCGCACTCGATCTTAGAGCCGGTCGTGGTGATTATGCCGCGGATGTGACCGTTTTCTACGATCAGCTGTGCCGCTTCACCTTGCCGGAGAGTAAGGTTCTTTTCGGAATCTACCGCGCGGCGCATTCGCGCCTGATAGGCGCTCTTGTCTGCCTGTGCGCGCAGAGAATGAACTGCCGGTCCTTTGCCGGTGTTAAGCATACGCGACTGAAGGAATGTGTCGTCAATGGCTCGTCCCATTTCGCCGCCCAGTGCATCCAGCTCGCGCACCAGATGTCCCTTCGCTGTGCCGCCGATGGCAGGGTTACAGGGCATCAGTGCCAGCGAATCGAGATTGAGCGTCAGCAGAAGGGTTTTCTGTCCGGTTCGGGCACAGGCGAGTGCCGCCTCGCAGCCTGCGTGACCTGCGCCGATGATGATAATGTCAAATCTCTCCAAAATGGATTCGCTCCTCTTTGAGGTCGATTTTGCGTAGTCTATAGGAAATTGAAAAATGTGAATCAGTTCCAGCGAAATCCGACAAACTGCTCAAGTTCCGCCTTGGTGATCGTGGCAGCCGGAAAGCGCATGGCGTTGAGCGCACCGGCAGCGCAGGCAAGCATCAGTGCGCCATCATCGGAAAAGCCGTGTATCTGTGCGTGCAGCCATGCTGCGGTAAAGCAGTCTCCCGAACCGACCGCATTGATGCACTCTGTTTTGGGCGCAGGACAGAAGGAGGTCTGCGCCCACAGATACTGCGCGCAGCCGCGTTCGCCTAGCGTAAGCAGTATGCGTCCGATGCCCTTTTGGGTGGTCAGCGTAAGTGCTTCGGCGTGTAGCGGATCGGCGGAGACACCTAAAAGCTGTTCAAGTTCTTTTTCGTTGATCTTGAGTACATCCGGCAACGCCTCGGTACCTTCTAGCAGGGCTTCTTTGTTGGAATCGAGCAGTGTGCGCACGCCCATTTTCTTGGATTCTTCGATTAATTCTCGGACGAGTTTTGCGCCGCCGCTGCAGGAAGCTGAGCCGCATATCGCTAAAACGGCACATTCGGGCAGCAGAGAGAGCACCGTCTTACGAATGGCGGATAACTCTGTTTTACTCAGATCCATTCCGTCTTCGCGCACGACACGCTGCGCGTAGTCGCTGATCCTTACATAAGTGTCGATGGTGCGTACCTTTCCCGATACGGGAACAGTAATAAGGCGGATCCCTTCCGAATGGGCAAGGGCGGCAAACAGCTCTCCGCTTTCGCCGCCGCAGGGAGCCACCGCGATGCAGTCTTCGCCTAGCGCAGTCAGCACTCGCGCAACATTTAAACCCTTGCCGCCGCTAAGCAGCTCTGTGCGCACAGGCATCATCGAAAAATCCTCCACCCATAGAGTGCGGTCAATGCATGGGTTCATGGTCAATGTCAGTATTTTCATAGGGACAACTCTTTTTCTTATATAAATGCAGTATAAAAGTGCATACACACTCAGTTT
>CAZYQB010000405.1:0-1738 GCA_964649595.1 uncultured Oscillospiraceae bacterium
GTCGCGGCGATGCTGCCGAGATGGTCATTCGCGAGCTGGTGTAATGCCATCTGATAAGCAGATGATATAAATAAGAAAGAGCCTTTCGCAAGAGGGGCTCTTTTTTGTGGTTATGGTAGATATTTTGTTGGAAATGCGGCGGATATATGTTCCGTGCAAGGTGCTGCAGGGAACAGGAGTTATATATATGCCGTCTAACAAACGACAAAAAATCTGAAAGGGGAGTTACACTTGCTTAGAAGAGGCATATTATTTTTGCTGTGTGCGCTGATAAGCGTAAGTGCGGCAGGAATGGGCGGTGCAGATGAGGTTCCGGCAGCGCCGACGGCTGTCGCAGCGGATACCATCGTTCTTAGCACCGATCCGGCGAACTATGACCTGCCGGTCGCAGAAGCGGCATTCGGCATTCAGGAGAGCGCGCCGGTGGAGCACAGCTATTTTGATGATACGGTATTCATCGGAGATTCGATCTCACTCAAGCTGTATTATTATGTTAAGGCGCAGCGTCAGACCGATAAGAGTTTTCTGGGCGAGGCACAGTTTTTGGTAGCCGGCAGTCTGGGCAGCGGCAATGCCCTGTGGGATGTAAGCGCAGAATCAGTGCATCCGTCCTATAAGGGCACCAAAATGCGACTGGAGGACTCTGTAGCTAAGATGGGCGCTAAGAAGATCTACATCATGCTCGGCATCAATGATGTTTCAATGTATGGCATCGACGGCGCAGTCGAGAATATGAAAACGCTCATTGAAGGTATTCTCGAAAAGTCGCCTGAGGCTGAGATCTTTGTGCAGTCGGCAACCCCGCGCATTGCTGCCATGACGAGCAATCCTACCAATCGAATGTTGTTTGAGTATGATCTCAAACTCTATGAGATGTGCGTCGAGCAGGGCTGGTATTTTGTGGATGTCGCCAGTGTGATGCGCGATGAAAAGGGCAATCTGCCGGACGCCTATTGCAGCGATGCACCCACTATGGGTATGCACTTTACCGATACAGCCTGTCAGGTATGGGTGGATTACTTGCTGACTCATACTCCGGCGGCAGATGTCGAGACAATCGAAGAAACTCAAACTCCCGAAGCAACCGAAGAGCCTAAAGCTGTTGAAGAAGCAAATGTATCGGATAGCGCTGATAAGGAGAACAACGAGGAGACCGACAAGGAGTGAACGACGATATGAAAAAGATACTGTGCTGTGTGCTGATGGCAAGTTTCATTCTGTTGTGTGCGTGCAGCCAACAGCCGCAGGCAAAGGAAGTTGATCTGAGCACCCTGATGGGCTCTCTGGCGGCAGATTACGGCTTCAGCGAGGGAATGCTTGATCTGACGCAGGACGATCTTATGGAGCTCTACGGCGTCGACGCGGCAGATGTAAAGCAGTTTGCGGCAAAGATCAGATTGGAGAGCATACAGGCGGATGAAGTCATTCTGATCGAAGCGGTGGATGCGCAGGCGGCAAAGCGCGTGAAGGAAAAGATCGACAGCCGCTATCAGACTAAGCTCAACGAGACTCGCGGTTATCTGCCTGCAGAATTTGAGAAGATCGAAAAATGCAAGGTGGATGTATACGGCAATTTTATCTCCATGATCGTACTGGAAAACGCCTCTGAGGCGGTCACGGCTTACGAAAAGGCGATCAAATGATCCGGTTATTAAAAAGAGCGCAGACGATGATTTGCGCTCTTTTTTGTATAACGAAAACCCCACGCTAGGCGTGGGGTTCGGTAAAGCCTACGGCG
>CAZYQB010000406.1:0-1728 GCA_964649595.1 uncultured Oscillospiraceae bacterium
CCGCCGATCTGTGTTTCATTTTTCTGCCACGGATACAGACTCAGCGCACACATCAGTATCAGCGCACCGGCAAATATAAACGGAACCAACTTCGCGCCCGACGGATTTCTCTTGAGAAGCGCCTTTCTGAGCCGCAGCGCCGCATAGGTAAAAAAGATTACGCTGTACAAAATGATGTTGAGCATATAGCCGCCTCTGCCCGACTGATGCGCAGATACATTGAGCAGCATCACATGAATATAGATCAGCGCATAAAACACATATGCGGCTCTCTGCAGTCTCTTCCATGATTTGGGATTCATCCGCCTGCGAATGCATCTAAATGACGTAATAAACAGCGGCAGCATGATGCATATCATGATAACCGAGCATATCGCCGCAATCAAGCGCGGCGCAGGCAGCGCCGAAGGATCGGTAAACAGCTGCACGAAATAATACTTGCCGAATGCCGCATTATGCGCCAACGTGAGAATAGATGCTATAATGGATAGTTCGGCACGAATGGGCATCAGGCGTTTGATCGCATCCGAACCGTTGGGCAACACCGCCATATACATTACAACAATGAATAAGGCGGTCGAAAATGCTCCTTTGGAAAGCGGTTTCCATAGCCATGTCTGAAACCATGCCGGAAACTGCACGCCTGCCCATGAAGCCCAAACGATCAGCACGGCAAGTGCCGCCGTTCCTGCATAAAACCAGACGGCATATTTTTTGATCGTCTTTGCACCGTACCACGAAAATATAAAGGCAGCAATCAGAGAAACCAGTATCGTCATATGTTCTCCCTCTCCATACCCGATCCGCCGTTCGCATCGTCTGTGCGACAGTCTTTATGATCTTATTTGAATCGTAGTATTCACCGGACGACCGCAAATCATACAGCACAAAAGATACATCTTGCAAGGACACCTCATTCACGCTATAATATATTCAACTTTGTTCAGGAGGACATTTTGTATGAGTCGTTTGGGAGATACCATCCGCGCAGCACGCCTGAAGGCAGGCATGACCCCAAAAGCATTGGGCAAAAAGTGCGGCGTAGCTGAATCGTTTATCAACGATGTGGAAAGCGGCAGAAAAATCGTTTCCGACGATCAGGCGCAGCGCATTTTGAAGGTACTGGGCGTAAAAAACCCGGTCTCCACCGAACTGGAAGTTGCCGCCGAGCCTGCGGTTGAGCTGCGTCCCCGTCCGCGTCCGTATGTGATGCCGGTACAGACCGAGCCGAACAAAAAGCCCACCAAGGAAGAAATTCAGGAAACCCAACAGGCAGCCGACGCATGGCTGGATGCGCTGGGCGGCGTAGTCAAGCGCGTGCCTATCATGGGCAGCGACAGCGTAGTGATCGATCACAGGCTGCTGCCGGTCGTCGGCGGCAAGATCGAGGGCGGACATCCCGACAAGGTGATCTATTTCAGGCAGGAGGACGACTCCATGCGCGGCTTCCGCATCTATGCAGGCGATCTTCTGCTGACCGTTCCCGCCAATACGCCGGTCGATGATGCCATTATGCTGCTGCAGCTAAACGGCAAGCGCGTGATCCGTAAGATCAAAAAGCAGGATGGCAGCAAGCTGCTGCTGCAGTCCTACAACTATGAATACGACGGCAAAGTCGTGGATCTTAAGACCGTACTGATCCTCGGTCGCTGCGTGCGGCTTGAAAAAACGCTGTAATGCAAAACCTGCCCCATCCGTTCTATTGTTCGGATGGGGCAGGTTCTGTTT
>CAZYQB010000407.1:0-1707 GCA_964649595.1 uncultured Oscillospiraceae bacterium
GACTGCTGCTGGGCGACCTGCTCATGGGCGTGATCGATCCGCGCATCAGCTTTATTAAGAAGGAAGGTGCGCGATGATATGCTGAGCATCAAGGAAAACAAAGCAAAGAAGCTCGAAGAAGCGCTCTCCGAGCAGTTGAAAAAGGATCTCGATTCGGTGGAAGGCGCAGCGGCAAATGCTGCCGAAAACGAAGCAGTTGAAGCAATTAATGAGGACGAGCTGTTTGTGCTTGCCGAGTATGACAAGAATGCCGGCGAAAAAAGCGGCTATTCCAACTATTCCTATTGGAGAAGTACCTTTCAGGCATTTCTCAAAAACAAGGTCGCAGTATTTCTGGTGTTCGTGCTGGCAGTGCTGATGGGCTTTACCTTCATTCAGCCTTATCTGCCCGGTCAGTATCCGGCAAACAAGGTCAACACCAATCCGCAGACCGGCAAGCAGATAGTAAACAGTTCGCCTTCTCTGACCACCGTCATGATTACCGTGCCGGAGGGCACCGTTCTTAATGCCTCTACGGTCAAGAATATTGAAGGCTGGTATGCGGTGGACAACATCGTGACCGGTATCAAGGCGCGTCAGGAATTCACTGTGATCGAGTACGGCGAAGAATGGTGCAAGATCGAATATGAGGGTAAAACCGGCTACGTCAAGAACAACTTCCAGACCAAGCTGAAGCTCCCGGAAGATCCGACTGCCGTTCCCTATACCTGCAAGTCCAACTTTGCCATCAGTATGTTCATGCACGATGAGGACTACAGCAATGCAGGTACCTCGCTGTATGTCGAATCTGAGTATGTAACCATGAACGATGACGGCACTGCCACCATGAACGCGGATGCCGAGCTGCGCGTGCTGCCCAGTGAAAATGCCTTCTGGTTCGGTACCAACAACATCGGTCAGGATCTGTGGGCCAGAGTTTGGGGCGGCACCCGCACTTCTCTCTTGATCGGTCTGATCGTTGCCTGTGTGGAGGCGCTCATCGGCATCATGGTGGGTGTGCTGTGGGGCTATGTAAGAAAACTCGACCGCCTGCTGACCGAGATATACAACGTCATCGACAACATTCCCAATACCATCATCCTCATTTTGATTTCTTATATCCTCAAGCCCGGCTTCAAGACGCTGATCTTTGCAATGTGCCTGACCGGATGGCTGGGCATGGCGCGCTTTGTCAGAAACCAGATCGTCATCATCCGCGACCGCGACTACAATCTCGCATCGCGCTGTCTGGGCACCAGTACGACCCGCATCATGCTCAAGAACCTGCTGCCCTATCTGGTGTCGGTCATTACGCTGAGGATCGCGCTGTCCATTCCGGGCGCGATTGGCAGCGAAGTGTTTATTACTTATATCGGTCTGGGTCTGCCGGTCGACATTCCCTCTCTGGGCAACCTCATCAACGAAGGCAGAAAGCTGATTACCTCTGCGGCGCTGAGATATCAGCTGATCTTCCCGGCGATCGTGCTGTCCATTGTAACCATTTCGTTCTACATCATCGGCAACGCCTTTGCGGATGCCGCCGATCCCAAGAATCACGTTTAGAGGAGGTTGGACACAGATGGAAAGAGAACCGATCCTCAAGGTTACTGATCTGGACGTGAAGTTCAACCTTCGCGGACGCCAGCTGCACGCCCTTCGCGGCGTGTCGCTCGAACTGCACAAGGGCGAGAGCCTCGCCATCGTGGGTGAGTCCGGTTCGGGCAAGTC
>CAZYQB010000408.1:0-1702 GCA_964649595.1 uncultured Oscillospiraceae bacterium
ATCTGCACAATGCGGACATTATACTTTTCTGCCGCTTCCTTGTAGGGGCGGTAGGCTTCAAGGATCGCTTCATTGCTCTGGTCGAAGGCGCTTTTCATTTCAAGGCGCTTTACACTCCACGCAGGATCAGTGAAGTTAAAGTCAACGCCGTCAAATCCGGCTTCGTGGATCATCTTGAAGCCTTCTTTGATTCCGAACTGATCGATGATCTCCATGGTCTGAACGCTGATTAAATGAGACATAGTGATTCCTCCTTTTTACGAATCGATGCGGCGTGCAAGCAGACGGGCGGAGGCTGCCATGAGTTTGAGAAGTTCGGGCGCAAGCTCGCGGTCAAAGGTTGCCAGCGCGTTGAAGGCTTCCATGTTGATGTCACCCTTGTATCCCACCTCGCGTAAGCCCTGTACGACGCGGCTCCAATCCATGCGTCCCATGAAGGGTGCAAAGTGCTGATCGTTCCATGCGTCGTTGTCCTGAATATGCAGCGCTTCAATGCGATGACCGAGCTGCTTTATCAGGCGCAGCATATCCTTGCCGATAAGCAGTGAATGTCCGGTATCCAGACAAAACGCAAAGCATTTTTCACCGGCAACTTCATTGAGAGTATCAATGTAGCGGATGACTTCTTCCGGTTCCTGACAAACGGAGGCGTAGATCTTGTTTTTGTGGACAGTGAACATATTCTCAAGGCATACGGTCACGCCGTATTTCTTGATGAAGGGAATCAGGCGGCTGTAGCTTTCAATATTCAGCTTCCATTCCGCCTCGGCTGTCAGCGTTTCGCCGTAGCCGGGAAAGAAGGGATGCACGATCAGATATGGACAATTCAAATAGTGACATACCATCAAGCACTTTTCAAATACGCGGAACATAAACTCGTTGGTCACAGGCTGACCGATGACCCACGACGGGAAAGGTGCGTGCGCCTGCACGAAGGCAATGCCGTATTTTTCGGCAGCTTCCTTAAAAGGGCGAAAATGTTCGATGATCTCTTCATCACTGCGGGCATACAAGCAATCGATTCTGCCTTTGACGACATCGCTGTAGCTGAGAATGTTGGAATCCATGCCGAGATCCACGCCGTCGAATCCGGCTTCGCGGAGCATTTGGAAGCATTTGTCTGCGCCGTAGATGTAGGGTGCGGTACCGGTGTTTATACTGATCCTTTTCATAAAAGCACCTCCTGATCTGCAAATGAAATTAGTGAACGGAATTATTCCATGCGCCGGTCAAAAATGCACTGTCGAGCGATTGGATGCTGCTCCAGCCGATGCGCTCGGGGATTACCGCCTCAAAGTGCGGCAGTTTGCGGATGCCTGCATGAACAGCTTCTTCATTGATGAAGGCGGCAACCGGCAGACGGTAGCGGCGCATGAGCTTTTCGAGCCTTTGCGCAGTGCCCGCTTCGCTCATGCCGATGGCTTCGGCAAAACGCACGGTCATCAGCATACCCAGTCCGATCGCCTCGCCGTGCAGCAGACCGCGGTAGCGCTGCGCCGTTTCGATGACGTGTCCCATGTGATGACCGAGCATCATCTTCATCTGGTCGCGTCCGGTCAGCGACTGCTTGATGACCAGACAGCGCCATGCGATCTCCTCCAGACGAGCTTCCACCGCTGCGCGCCCGGTCATGCCTTCGAGCGTATAAAACAGCGAAGCATCCGCAGCGCAGGCGCACTTGATGACCTCTGCCATGCCGCTG
>CAZYQB010000409.1:0-1696 GCA_964649595.1 uncultured Oscillospiraceae bacterium
AGCATCCGTTTTATCTGTCCCAATGTGTGTGCTTCCGTCCTCAAATTCCACAATAATATGATTGCATACCCAGCCAAATCTTTTATCACGGAATCGTGCGCCCTTAACTTTTCGCCCGTTTGCAATCTCTTCCAGATATTTATTAAATACGATTTGCGAAGGCACACCATGACACAGAATATCAATGCTGTACAGATTATCATGATTTCCCGTAACGCTGTATAAAGCCGCTACCTGACAGGGAGTGCCGGTAAAGAGCACTTTGCGTCCATCTTTCAGGCTTTTTCGAACCTGGCGATAAATGTCATTAACATCGCTCTGCAGGTATTTGGATCCGCGCAGCAAATCCAGATCCTCTGCGCGATCGATCATGATATGACGAAGCTGCATATTCTCATCAAATGCAGCTCCGCATACAACGCCGCCCCGTTCAAGTATCCATTCCGCCACTAATGTAAATACGCCGCCCGAAGAGCTCTTTTCACGAATTTCATCTGATGCTCTGACCGCATATACATTATCAGGCTTCTCGTTCGTTTTTACAAGATTTAATACAGGACAAGTACGAGTGCATTTACCACATGAAATACACTTTTCCTGATCTACACACGGCTGTAGAAAGCCTTCTCGATCAGGCTTCATGCTGATTGCATTTTTCGGACATACATTCGCACAGGCTCCACATCCCGAACAATGATGCCTGTCAGCAAGAAGAGGTAAATTCATATCAAGCACTCCTTCTTATTGTAAATAGTCATTTAGGCAGGCTCCGCTGCTAAATACCCACGCATTAGTTATCCAGATATCTGTTCCAGAATTCTCCTCTCTGCAGCTTATGTCCGTTTTCGGCAAAATCTGCCTTGGCTTTGTCATAGCCGCCGAGAACCTTCAGCGTGGTACCGGCAAGCACAAACAAGCAGCGAATCAGATCCTTATAGCTCTTGCGAGTGATAAATGCCTTGTTCGTTCCGGCATCATAATTCACAACGGTCTTCTGGCGATAGAAATTGATCGGTTTGCAGGCAGACATCGACACGCATTTCGTAGAATTTTTGCGCGCAGGCAGCAGATAACCATTGAGCATCAGCAGACGGAAAATTTTGTGGATCCGGGACTCATTTTCGCGCAAACTTGCATCGTAATCCGGATAGCGGAACTGATACGGCAGCTCTTCGACCGGGGAAGCCTTATAGCTGTCTGCCATGATCGCCTTATGGAGCTGCTCGCCGTCGGTGTTGAGCAGGAAATCCACGCCCTTGAGGAAATCACATACGCCCCGTGCGGTCAGTTCAACATTCTTGTATCGATAATACAGCAGATCGCGCGCCGCACTGCGATACAGCTTTATCAGCGCATTCCATTTGCTGAACGCGCGGAAATGCAGCGCATTATCATAGAGCATATTGCGCAGAATGTAATACTGCAGGAATGATGAATATTTATTCTCAAACGGCTCATGCCATACGCAGATGCCATTGAGCAGCACCAGCGTTTTCATATTGCGCAGACCGTATTCCAGATCATCGCCGCGAATGAAAATAGGCATCGGCAGATTGTCCGTTCTTACAATGCTCATCGGGGTGCAGCAATACCACCATGCATTGAACTCGGTATATTCCTCCACCTCATTGTACAGACACGGGTCGAGTTCATTCAAATCGAGTCCACTCTTATTGGACACCAGCCGCCCGGCATT
>CAZYQB010000410.1:0-1690 GCA_964649595.1 uncultured Oscillospiraceae bacterium
AGCCTGGCAGGCCTGAATGCCCTGCAGGTTTGCGGGGTTGTGGAGAGGTCCGAGGGGGATGCACTTCTTGATGGCAGCGATGCACTTGTCGTCGATTATGCAGGAAGCGGTGAATTCCATGCCGCCGTGCAGCACGCGGTGACCGACAGCGCCGATCTCGTCGATGGAAGCGATAACGCCGTGATCCTTATCCTGAAGAGCCTTCAGAACGACAGTCATGGCAGCGGTATGATCGGGCATGGGAGTGAGCTCTACATACTTACCGCCGTTGCCGTACTTGTGCTCGAGCTTGGAGCCTTCGATGCCGATGCGCTCGCACAGACCCTTGGCGATAACGGACTCGTCAACCATATCGATCAGCTGGTACTTCAGGGAAGAGGAACCGGCGTTGATAACAAGGATTTTCATGGGTATCTCCTCCAATTCTTTTATATCAGAAGGTTTGGCGGCTGCGAAGAAAAACGTAGCGCTTCTCTCCGCAGCCCAAAGAAACTCAAATTAAATCGTTCACCTTTGGCGAACACATCACGCACCGCAGGTGTGCTGCAGGCACACTTTATATTTCCCGAAGGGAAATGCTTCACTGACGGCGCGCCTGCGTGCCGTCACTTACTGCGCCTGGCAGGCGGTGATGGCGACGGTAGCAACGATGTCGTCTACGGAGCAGCCGCGGGACAGGTCGTTGCAGGGCTTGGCAATGCCCTGAAGGATGGGGCCATAGGCTTCGGCGCCGGCGAGACGCTGAACCAGCTTGTAGCCGATGTTGCCTGCCTGCAGGTCGGGGAATACCAAAGTGTTTGCCTTGCCGGCAACGGCAGAGCCGGGAGCCTTCAGCTCGCCTACGGAGGGAACGATGGCAGCATCCAGCTGCAGTTCGCCGTCGAGTGCCAGTTCGGGAGCGAGGTCGTGAGCCAGAGCCACAGCCTGCTGAACCTTGGTTACGTTGTCATGCTTTGCGCTGCCCTTGGTGGAGAAGGAGAGCATTGCTACGCGAGGCTCGATGCCGGCCAGGCTGCGTGCGGAGTCGGCAGCGGCAACGGCGATGTTTGCCAGCTCTTCGGCGGTGGGGTTGGGGATAACGGCGCAGTCGGCGAAGATCATGATGCCGTCATCGCCGTAGGTCTTGTTGGGGCACTCCATCAGGAAGCAGGAGGAAACGGTCTTCATGCCCTTCTTTGCCTTGATGATCTGAAGCGCGGGACGCAGCATATCGCCGGTGGAGTGAACGGCACCGGAAACCAGACCGTCGGCATCGCCCATTTTTACCATCATTACGCCGTAGTACATGGGATCGGCAACCAGCTTGGCAGCCTGTTCCTCGGTCATGCCCTTTGCCTTGCGGATCTCGTACAGCGCATTGGCATACTCGGCAGCCTTGTCGGAGGTAGCGGGATCGATGATGTCGGCAGCGCATACGCATACGCCGGCTTCGTGAGCCATGTCCTTGATCTTCTTGGGGTCGCCCAGCAGGGTCAGGTTTGCCAGACCGTCCTCAAGGATCTTTGCGGCAGCACGGATGGTGCGGGGTTCGTCGCCCTCGGGCAGAACGATGCGCTTCACGTCGGCGCGTGCCTTTGCTTTGATGGTATCGATGATTGCCATATGAAAAGTCCCTCCATTATATAAATTGCATGGTATGATACACCAATATACATTAAGTATACGCCTTTTTGACGCATTTGAAAAGAGT
>CAZYQB010000411.1:0-1687 GCA_964649595.1 uncultured Oscillospiraceae bacterium
GTCCCATATAATCTGCAATCCCCTGCACCATGCCATTTACCAGCTTCTGCTGATAATCGGCATCATTCAACAGCCGATCTTCTTCGGGATTGGACATAAAGCCCATTTCCACCAGAATCGAGGGAACCTCTGACCAGTTTAAGCCGGAGTAGGTATCCCGCTTATAGATACCGATGGAACGTGCGCCCGTTGCCTCAACCATTGCAGGCAGCAGCGCTTCGCTGGCGATATAACTTTCCTCAGCGCCCATACCGGTGGACTTGACAAACAGGCTGATACCATTAGTAGACTGATTTTCACTGCCGTTGCAATGAATTCGCAGTACCAGATCTACACCGTACTCATTCATCATCACCGCGCGTTCAACATTAGAAATATCGATATCATGCGTATCACGAGTCAGATAAACCTCGGCGCCGAGTGCTTCGAGTGCATCTCGCAACTGCAAAGACACATCCAGATTGACCACATATTCCGGTACCCGGGTAGCTACGCCCTGTGTACCACTGGATACCTTGGCTTTCATTTCGGAGCTGCCCGGCGCAACCGGCTCCTTGCTGCTGTTGCCCTTGCCTTGATGTCCCGGATCAATACCGATCTTTACGCCGTACAGCGGCAGTTCTTCCCGATGCATCGCAGCATAGATGCGTGCGGCATTTCGCAGCGGACGATAGCTGATGATCTTGGTTTCCTGCAGCATTTCGCCGATTTCAGCCTGTCCCATCGGATTAGCAGGCGCGATCGGTGCTTCGGTTGACTGTATATCCGAGAGCACTTCAGGCGAAGCCGTGGGCACGTTTGTGCTTATCTGAGTGGGAACTCCGGTAGTTTCATCGCTCGGCACATCCGTCGGCACATTGATAGGTGTATCAGTCGGCTCATCAACAGGCATATCGGTGGGTGCATCTGTCGAGATAGCCGTTACATCGGGTGTCACTGTCGGATCTCCTCCACTCTGCGGCACATCGCTCTGAATGCTCACTCGTCCGATAAATATGCCCGCCAGTAATGCCACGATCACGCACACAATCAATATACTCCGTTCGATACGCCTTGCCCTGTTTGCCTTTTCAGTCTGATTTTTACTCGTTCTCGATCCCGTCTGCTGTTGCTGATCCATATATATCTCCTCCGTTTCTCGTCCGTCCCCTATGCGCCAATGCGCCGCTTATGCCTCATCAAGGATTCGATAATTCCCGGAAAACGATCCAGATCATACAGCACCAACGACCCATAAGGCGCGCCGGTCAGCATCTCCGCGGCATGACGATAGGTTTTCAGTTGATTGAGGATCGCCGACAGGCAGCTGCTGCCTTCTTCGCTCGCCAGCCGCATTGCAATCTCGTCATTTAAATTGGCGAAAAGCAGCAGCAAAAGTTCCCCGATATCGTCAATATAGCGCGTAAAAAATTTTTTCTGCTCCACACCGGCGTGTATGATCTCCTTCATCAGCGGACGCGCGCCAGAAAGCATGGTGCGCTTGAGCGTATCGCGAATCTGCACACTGCCTCCTTCATAAGCCACACGCAGCACCAGCGCGGTAAATTCCGTCTGTCCTTCCTGCCAGATCGTGCAGCGCTCATACAACGCATTGAGCTGTGCCACCGCGTCGCCTTCTGCCTGCGCTACGGCGCTGCGCATCTTTTCGCTGTTTTCCGCCATCTGACGCTCACACAGCGCCTCCAAC
>CAZYQB010000412.1:0-1684 GCA_964649595.1 uncultured Oscillospiraceae bacterium
ATCACCTGCGCTTCGGTCAGGTTTTCAATATTGCGCATCCGGACGTATGAAGGATCACCTTTTTCCTCTTCGGAAAATATTTCCGCGATGATGTTCGCCTTTTCGATGAGCTCGGTTTTGTTGGAGTTGATGAACGAATGATGAATGACCAGATAGCTGGTAAATACGATCAATATCGTCAGCGCAAGTGTCAGCAGCAGGTATCCCCACAAGAGTTTGTTGAATATGGAGCGGTCGCGCCAGTATCGCCCGATCCGTTCGCGTGTGGGCAGTATGACGTTATGCCAGAACTTCAAAGCGGTATCCCACTCCCCACACGGTACGGATATCCCATGGATTCTCCGAATGGCACAGTTTTGCGCGAATGCGCTTGATGTGGCTGTCTACGGCGCGGGTGTCGCCCAAAAAGTCATAGCCCCAGATGCTCTGAAGCAGATGCTCGCGGCTGAATACCATGCCCGGATTGGAGGCAAGCGTCCAGAGAATGTCGATCTCCTTGGGCGTGCAGGGAACAGCCTGTCCGTTGAGTTTGACGGAGAAGGCGCTCATATCGATGGTGAGATTGCCCACAGTAAGCTGAGTGCCGTGGGTTTCTTCGCGGAATTCGCGCATTCTGCGCAGTACTGTCTTGACGCGAGCCAGCACTTCTCTGGGGCTGAAGGGTTTTGTGATGTAGTCGTCTGCGCCCAGTTCCAGACCGAGCAGCTTATCGAATTCTTCGCTCTTTGCGGTGAGCATGATGATCGGCACATTGCTTTCGGCGCGGATCTCGCGGCAGACCATCAAGCCGTCCTTGCGCGGCATCATGATGTCGAGCAGGATCATATCCGGGCGCACGCTTTTTGCCAGCGTGAGCGCTTCTTCGCCGTCATATGCCGAAAGGATCTGATACCCTTCGCGCTTAAAATATGCGTTGAGTGACTGATGCACATTGACATCGTCATCGGCGATCAGTATTTTATAGCCCGTGCGGTGTTCGTCCATGGCGAATGCCTCCTTTTGAAAAGTAATTTTAATAAGACCGTATAAGATCCATATTTACATTAGAACACTATTATTGGGCAAAATCGTGTCATCCGACAAAACATTTCTCCTTTATTGTGCGGTATTAGTGCACAGAAGACATAAAACTGCGGCGAACAGCCGTAACCGTCCGCCGCAGAGGGAATATGCTCTGAACTTATTAAAGAAACTGTTGCGTTATGCCCAATACATACCGCCGCGGTCTTCAAACATCAGAACCTGCTTGAGCAGATCGATCGCTTTTTTGAGACCTTCATTGGGAGTCATCAGGCTGTCCTCATGCTCGATGGAGATCGGTCCGTCGTAGCCGACCAGACGCAGATTGCTCATCATGTCCTTCCATACGGAGGCATCATGACCATAGCCTACAGAACGGAAGATCCAGCTGCGATGGATTTCATCGCCATAGTGCTTGGTGTCCAGTACGCCGTGGGTCTTGGTGTTCAGCTCGTCGATCTTGGTATCCTTGGCGTGGAAGTAGAAGATGGCGTCGCCCAGATAGCGGATGGCGTATACCGGATCGATGCCCTGCCAGAACAGGTGGCTCGGATCGAAGTTTGCGCCCAGGATCGGACCTACGGCATTGCGGATCTTCATCATGGTCTCGGGGTTGTATACGCAGAAGCCGGGGTGCATCTCAAAGGCGATCTTCTTGATGCCG
>CAZYQB010000413.1:0-1656 GCA_964649595.1 uncultured Oscillospiraceae bacterium
ATGGTATCCTCCAAAATAGAGCGTGCAGAAACCAGTGCGAGATTGATTGAATCGTTGCCGAGCAGAATCAGATCGATCAGCCGGGCGGAAAGGGCGTTGAGCCGCTGACCTTCCTTTACGATGCGGTGTGCTGAAAGCTGTGCATCCTCCGGGGAAAGCCGCCCGCTGCGGATCAAATCGGCATGACCGATCATAGCGGTCAGCGGTGTTTTCAGCTCGTGTGTAAGATCTGCAATGAATCGGTTTTGGCGCTCGATCTGTCCGGTCAGCGCATCTGCCATCTGATTGAAGGAGCGAGAGAGCGTAAGCATTTCATTGCTGCCGGTTTCATCGGCGCGCAGTTTCATTTCGCCTTCGGACAGGCGGCGGCTGACGGCGGAAAGCCGTTCGATGGGCTGTGCGATGCGGCGCGCGGTGAACAGCGTGACCAATGAAAAGATGCCAATGAGCAGCACATACAATCCGCAGTAGCCGATCAGCAGCAATGCTCTGTTTTCATACAATGCTTTCAGAGAAGCAGATAATTGAAGCAGACAGGTTTCACCGCGCAGATGTACGCTGCGAAGGACGAGCATTGATTCGCCGTGATGATATATGCCTTCGGAAAGATCGGCAGACAGAGAAGAAGCGGCGGCGATCGGCGCGCCGGTCGAGGTATACAAAGAGGCGGAGGTGTTGAGCGAGGTGAGCATATCGCAGAGTAGCTCGTCGGATAAGGTGATGCCTTGAAGCGCATAGTTGACGGCGGCGGCTTCCAGACTTTGCGAGAGCGCAACGCTTTGAGCGAGAAGAGCGTCTCGTTCGCGCGAAAGCTGGAGATGGAAAAACAGCTGGATCATCAGCGTGCCGAACAATCCCAAAAGCAGCGCGGCAGATGATAAGCAGCGGATCAGAAGTTGATATTTGAGCTTCATATCTCGGAATTGAGCCGATATCCGATCCGATTGACCGATATCAGCCTCTTCTCCCATTTGAGTTTGCGCCTAAGGCGCAGTATGTGCAGGTCTATTGTGCGCGTGTCCGCGCTGTATTCGCCCTGCCAGACTCGCTCATAGATGGTTTCCCGAAAAAGTGCCATGTCGCGGTTCTGCATGAGGAATACGAGCAGTTCATATTCCTTGAGCGTCAGGTCGATGGTTCGTCCATCCTGCATGACGCGGCGGCTGTCTAAGTTTACGGTGGTGTTGCCTATGGTCAGCTCGTTTACGCCCTTGTGATGGCGACGCAGTACCGCTTCTATGCGCGCCAGCAGCTCGATCATCTCAAAGGGCTTTACGAGATAGTCGTCCGCGCCCAGCCGAAGTCCTTTCACGCGGTCGCCTACCGCCGTGCGCGCGGTAATGAATATGACGGGCGTTCCTGTCGGGCGGATGAAATCCATTAGTTCAAAGCCGTCTGCTCCCGGAAGCATGACGTCAAGCAGGATCAGATCGAAAGCTGCCTGTTCGATCATGTCTGCAGCGGTCAAGCCGTCATAGGCACAGGTGCATTTGTATCCGGCAGCGGTCAAGCCGGTTTGAATGAACGAGGCGATGGCGATTTCGTCCTCTACAGTAAGTATTCTGAGCATTTTATTCACTCCCTTCGATTATATCATAGTCCTTACGATAATGCAGGCGAATACAGCGTGGGCGAGGCGAGCGTTACGCAAACCGT
>CAZYQB010000414.1:0-1639 GCA_964649595.1 uncultured Oscillospiraceae bacterium
GATATCCAATCCGGTGACGGTGCTGTTTTCGTCTCCTGATGCGGTCAGAAAAATGACCGGTGTGGGGAAGGGACTATTCGGACTTTTGACGGCGGCGCAGATTGAAAATCCGTTGCCGTCGCGCAGGGAGATGTCGAGCAGCACCAGATCAAATTTTTCCGCAGAGAGCAGCCTGAGCGCGTCGGTCTGCCCTTCTGCATGGCACACCGAAAAGCCTTCGATTTTCAGAAATTCGGTCAAATTGCAGAGGATGCTTCTGTCATCCTCCACCAGTAATATTTTCTTTGGATCGCTCATAGATATGTGTCCTTTCTACAGTAGCTTACTACAATATTACACCATGAGCCGTGTTCAGGCAAGAATAAAAATAGCATACAGGAAAACAGCGCTGCTTTGAATAGGCTATCAAGTTTATTTATTGAATTTTTATGTACGGAGAATGCAAAAATATAGTTGCAATCGTATGGTGATATATGATAAAATTAGGAAGAATTTCGAATAGAAATTCAAGATATTATTGGAGGTAATTTCCATGAAGAAGCTCTTTGCCATCCTGCTCTGCCTGGTCATGGTGATGATGCCCCTGTGTGCGGGTGCTGAGGCGGCTGACGCTGCTGATGTAAAGACCATTTACATCCTGACCCCCACTGAGGATCACGGCTGGACCGGCTCCGTTGCCACCTTCGCTAAGCTCTCTGCTGAGGCAATCAATGCTGAAGGTACCTACAAGGCTGAAGTCATCACCGCTGCGGGTCCTGCTGAGCAGATCCCTCAGGTTGAGGACATCGTTGCCAACCATGCTGCCGATGCAGCCGGCGTTGTCATCCTGCCTTACGATGACACTGTTGAGAATGCTCTGCTGCAGCTGGTCAACGCTGACATCCCCTTCGTTACCTTCGACCGTCTGATCGCCGGCGTTAAGGATTACGCTGTTGCCAATGTCAGCGGTGATAACTACGGCGTAGGCGCTGCTGTTGCAGCTTACTTCGTGTCTCTGGGCATGACTCCCGGTGAAGAAGTAGTCGTATTCGAAGGCGACACCTCCTCCGTTACCACCAACCGCAATGACGGCTTCAAGGATTATCTGCTGGGCAAGGCGACCGTTGGCGGCGCTGTCATCGCTGATGATGCGAAGTGGACCGAGGAGCAGCTTTCCTCTCTGACTTTCTCCGGCGCTATGATGTGGAGCCGTGCTACCGCTAAGGAGTACTTCGAGACTCTGATGAGCGACAGCACCAATGCTGATATCAAGTGGTTCTACTCTCAGGATGACGAATTTGCCATGGGCATCATCGAAGCTCTGACCGGCTCTGCCATCGCGGATGACATCAAGGCTTCCATTCTGGCAAATGAGATCGTTATCTCTGCTGTCGGCGGCTCCGAGAATCTGTACAAGGTTCTGCGCGGCGAAGAGTATGCTGATCTGGCTGCTTCCTTCGGCGGTCTGACCGTTGCTACCTACAGCCCGGCAATGATCCAGGATGCCATCGCTCTGATGGTTGAGTATCTCGACAACAAGGAATACATCGTTCCCGTTGAGATCGTTACCTCTGAAAACGTAGCTTCCTACGTTGGCTTCAACTAAAATTCAGCTGAAAAACGTGTCCTTTCAATATCCGAAAAGTGAACACTACATTTT
>CAZYQB010000415.1:0-1636 GCA_964649595.1 uncultured Oscillospiraceae bacterium
CCATCGCTCCCAATCCCTTCTACACCAAGGAAGTTGCCGAGCGCTGCATGAAGGAGATCTTCCTGCCTACCATCGCTGCCATGAACGCCGAGGGTCGTACCTTCAAGGGCTGCCTGTATTTCGGTCTGATGATTACCGCGGACGGTCCTAAGGTCATTGAGTACAACTGTCGCTTCGGTGATCCCGAAACGCAGGTTGTGCTGCCTCTGCTCAAGACCGACCTGTTGACCATCATGCAGGCAGTATCTGCCGGTAAGCTGGCGGATGTTGATGTTGAGTTCATGAACGGCGCGGCTGCCTGTGTCATTCTTGCCTCCGGCGGCTACCCCGTAGCCTATGAAAAGGGCAAGCTCATCGATATGGGCTGTGCCGAAGAGATCGAAAACGTATTTGTATATCATGCAGGCACTGCCATCAAGGGCGGCAAGCTGGTCACCTCCGGCGGTCGCGTGCTGGGCGTAACTGCAATCGATGAAAATCTGGAAGCAGCCGTCAAGCGTGCTTATCTGGGCGCTTACGAAATCAGTTTTGACGAAGCATTCATGCGCCACGATATCGGTCGCCGCGCACTGAATGCTCTGAAGTAAAGTATAAGCAGGACGTATAGAAGCCTTCCCCTCAAGGGGAAGCCTGTTTGAAAAATCAACGCATCGAATGGAGGAAACCAAAGCTATGGTTTACAGACTGTACGTTGAAAAAAAGCCCGGCTTTCGCGAGGAGGCAGGTTCGCTGCTGAGCGATATCCGTTCTTTTCTGGGTATTGAAAATCTGACTGACCTGCGCCTTTTGAACCGCTACGACGTGGAGCACATCTCCGCCGAGGTCATGGATCAGTGCATTTATACCGTGTTTTCCGAGCCGCAGGTGGACAACGTGACCACCGAGCTGCCCGATGACGGCGCTGCCATCTTCGCTACCGAGTATCTGCCCGGTCAGTTCGATCAGCGCGCCGATTCCGCCGCACAGTGCGTGCAGCTGGTATCTACCGGCGACCGTCCTGTTGTCCGCACCGCAAAGGTCTATCTGCTCTACGGTGATCTGAGCGCAGAGGACATGGCTGCCATCAAAAAGTATCTGATGAACCCCGTCGAGAGCCGTGAAGCTTCTTTGGAGACTGTTGAAACGCTGAATGTGCCCTTCAACATTCCCACCGAGGTTGCCACCATCAATGGCTTTATCTCTCTGGATGAAGAAGGTCTGGCTTCCATCGTGAAGGATTATTCTCTGGCGATGGATCTTGCCGACATCAAGTGCTGCCAGGAGTATTTCCAGAGCGAGCACCGCGATCCCACCCTCACCGAAATTCGTATGCTGGACACCTACTGGTCCGACCACTGCCGCCACACTACCTTCCTGACCGCCATTGACAATGTGGAGATCGAAGATGAGGCTGCAAAGGCTGCATATGAGCGCTATATCTCCGTGCGCATGGAGCTGGGCAGAAACGAAAAGCCCGTAACGCTGATGGATCTGGCGACCATCGGCGCACGCTATCTCAAGAAGGTTGGGCTTTTGAACGACCTCGACGAGTCCGACGAGATCAACGCCTGCACCGTTAAGATCGACGTTGATGTAGAGGGCGAAACTCAGAAGTGGCTGCTGCTGTTCAAGAACGAGACTCACAACCATCCCACCG
>CAZYQB010000416.1:0-1618 GCA_964649595.1 uncultured Oscillospiraceae bacterium
CTCATCAACACGCTTGAGATCAGTGAAATTCAGAAGGTTGCCGACCGCTGCGCGGTGTTCTATGACGGTGAGCTGCTCAAAATTCTGCCGCATAACGAGATCGATGAACATACGGTCATGATGTATTCGACCAATGCGGTGCAGGCAATGGAGGAATAATGAAATGAACCAGACGATGAATCAAAAAAAAGCATTTTCGCCGCTGAAGGCGATTGCAAAATTCTGGTCGGGATACAGTTTTGTGGTGGTTTTTGCGGTGATACTGTTGGTGTACAAGCTGGTCAGTCCCAATTTGACCCTTGCGGGTATGATGAACATACTGCGCCATTCGGCGGTAGTAGGCATTATGGCGTTGGGCATGGGTCTGGTCATCATTACCGGTCAGATCGATCTGTCGATCGGTTCGATGCTGGCGCTGGTCGGCGGCTTGAGCATTATGGTGTTCAATCAAACCAACAGCATCGTGCTGACGGCGGTCTCTGCGATTGCGTTCGGCGGAATATGCGGCTTGATTAACGGCGTGCTAGTGGGTAAAGCGAAGATGCCGGCATTTATCGTAACGCTGGCAACCATGCTGATCTTTCGTTCGTTGGTCAGATATATCTGCTATATGAATCCTTCGATTTCCGGCAGCAACAGTCTGTTCAAACTGCTCAGCTCCAACAGTCAGAGAATGCCGTTTTTCAACTTCGGCAACAGCAAGGTATTTGAGATCCCCGTAACGGGATTGTTCCTGATGGGTCTGACGGCAATTATCGTTTATATTACTACCTCCACTAAATTCGGTAAGCAGCTCTATGCTGTCGGCAGCAATGAACGCGCTGCACGTCTGTCGGGTATCAATGTGGATAACATCCGCATTGCGGTATTTGTAATCACTGGCATTTTGACCGGCATCAGCGCATTTTTGTGGGTCGCTATGAACGCTTCTGTTGACCCGGCAACGACCGGTGTCAGCAATGAGATGTATGCCATTGCTGCGGTTGTGCTGGGCGGCATCAGCATGGCGGGCGGACGCGGAAAGTGCAGCGGCATTTTCTTTGGTATGCTGTCGTATACGATCATTGATAAGATCATCGTTGCAATGAAGATGAATACCCTTATTCAAGACGGTGTGAAGGGTGCAATTCTGATCGTGGTCATCATCATTCAGACCATGTCTCCGGTAATCAAAGAACACTTCACGACCATGAAGATGCGCCGTGCACAGAGGAAGGCATAAAAGAGCTTCAACGAACTCTCCTGTTGTAGTAGATATCGCTATTCTGCAACAGGAGGTCTCTTTTTTTCACTGTCCATTTTTCGGGATACAGTATCAATTTAACTATTTTTATACTGCTATTTTGTACATGAATATACAAAATTGGAAACTGGCTGAAATTACTGTAAATTCGTTGACTTCTCATAATAGAAGTGGTAAAATAAAGCCATCAATTAGCGATATGTTTTTGGGTATATCAATAATTTGAAATGCCCGTCGCATGATATACAAGGATAGAGGTTTGAGGTAATTTATGAAAAATGATAAAGAATACATAAAGATCGATTTAATGAAGATCATGGAAGGATTGATCCGACGCCTATGGGTCATTATTTTAGCGATGATAGTAGGCGGTGG
>CAZYQB010000417.1:0-1616 GCA_964649595.1 uncultured Oscillospiraceae bacterium
AAGCTGAGGCGGCAACCGTAACCTCCAACGCAAAGGTGGAAGCTGAAGCGGTTCGTGCCGAAACCGAGCAGGTTCGTCAGGCAATGAACGACTATCGCGAGCGCTTCAAGGCGCTGCTGCGTGAGCAGTTTGAGTTGTTCAAGATGGATGATTCTCTGTTCGAATAATTCCGTTTGAACAACTCAGAGAGACGCAATGATAAAGAGATAAGCAATGAAAAAAGAGAGGACAGAAAATGCCCTCTCTTTTTTTCAGAGTGCGCATCGGAAAAACTGAATTATTCCATTGTATGCTGGGAAAAATATGAGCAAAAACGGCATTCAAGGAGACGGAATATATGCAGGACAAGCGCGCGCAGACACGGCTGGAGAGGCAGCTTGACAAAGTGATATTATCCATGGAGAGGATGCACTTTGAAGAGTATCTGCGGTATGTGGATGATCGAAGACGTCAGTTTACGGTGAATTTTATGGCAGGGGTAGCGCGTGGTCTGGGTGCGGCAGTAGGCTTTTCGATTCTCGGAGCGATGGTTATCGTGATGCTGCAGCGCATGGCGATCAACAATACAGGGAGTATAGGAAGCTTTTTGGAAGAGGTGCTGAGCGCTTTGCAGCACCGATGAGGAAACCGATGTGAAGAAAAAAGTAGAAAAAATCAAACTGCCGGTGTGCCAATGCTGCGGCAGAAGGATATTGTACGCCCTACTGGCTGCGGTATTGATTGCGATAGATGCAGTAAGCAAATTGTGGGCGGTAAATGTACTCGAGCCGATGGGGAGTATGCCGCTGATCGACGGCGTGATCGGGTTGAGATATGCACGCAACTTCGGCGCAGCATTCTCAGCATTTTCGGGTGCGGGCACACTGCTGAGCGTATTTTCGATGGCGGTATGCGCGGCAGTTGCGGTATATCTGATGAAAAATATAGAAATGCCGCTGATTGAGGGAGTCTCTTTGACGATGATCTTTTCCGGGGGCATCGGCAATCTGATTGATCGAATGACGCGTGGATATGTGGTGGACTTTTTTGAATTTCAGTTTATGGAATTTGCCATATTCAATGTGGCGGATGTGCTGATTACGGTAGGCGCGGCGCTGTTGTTTATTGTGCTGCTGCGCGGAGGTGACGAAGGATGAGCTTGTGGCTGATCGATGAGGAATATGCCGGGCGAAGGCTGGACGTGTTTCTGTCGGAAAAGGCGGACATTACTCGTTCGCGTGCGGAAAAGCTGATCCGTGACGGTCGTGCGACCATCGACGGAAAGGCGATTTCAAAAAGCGGAACGCCGCTGAAAAAAGGTCAGAGGGTAGAATTGGATATCCCCGAAGTGAAGGAAGTGGCGCTTCAGGCGCAGGATCTGCCTATTGAGGTGGTTTATCAGGATGACGATCTGGCAGTGGTATATAAGCCGTCCGGCATGGTGGTGCATCCTGCAGCGGGCAATCCGGACGGCACGATGGTCAATGCACTGATGATGAAGCTCGACAATCTCTCAGGCATCGGCGGCGAGATGCGTCCGGGCATCGTACATAGAATCGATAAGGATACTTCAGGGCTGCTGTTGGTGGCAAAAAATGACAGAAGTCATTTGATGCTGGCTGAGCAGATCAAAGCGC
>CAZYQB010000418.1:0-1610 GCA_964649595.1 uncultured Oscillospiraceae bacterium
AAAATCCTCAATAAAATTCGAGGCTCTCTTTTCGATGGCTTCCATCGTGAAATCCCCCTGTTTTTCAAAAATAGTGTTCTAATGGAGTTTAGTTTATCTTACCACATGGCGCACAGAAAATACAGCATATATTGCGTAATTTTTTTAGCCTTGTGCTCCATAGATACAGATATCCGGCGCACCGAAAGCCGATACGCCGGACAAATTGCCTTTATACAGAGGTCATTACAGACTATTATCAAATGTGACCAGTTCTTTTTCGGGAGCCGATGCCGCCTTGAACTTCTGCTGGATCAGTATCAGACCATCGCGGCGGTGCAGCAGGCTGAATCCCTTCTCAACCTTTGCGGTGATCTCGATCCACTGATTGCCGCCGGGGATGCGGTCTGCAGTCTTGCACACAAAACCGATGCCGCCGATATCATCCTCGCAGCAGGTCATGGCATGACGACCGAACACATAGCAGCCGTTGGGCAGTCCTTCAAAGTCAAATGCGCGCCCCTTTGTGCAGATGGTCTTGCCATCGTAGCGCTCCGGATGCTCCAGCGCATCCAGATAGAAGATGCCGAACTGATCGTCGGAGATGCGGATGACAGAAGCCTTCATATCGTAGGGCAGATCCTCGTCGGAGATGCCGTCCTCGCTGGTGCCGTCTAAGTTTTCAAATACGATTTCAGTAGCGGCGTTCATCGCGCGCACGATGCGGCGATATGCGCTCTTTTTGGTGTTCTCATCACAGCGGTTAAACAGCACGAGATCCGCCTTCTGCATACCGTCGGTCATATGCTGACGCATATTGTTGAGGTACAGATCAAACGTGGTGGCATCCACCATATCCACTACCTGATACAATTCCCAGTTTCTGGGCTTTTTGACAGTACCCAGATGGCGCATTCCCCATACGCTGTTGTATTCAATGATGACGCGTTCGGGGTGATACTTTCTGTTGAGTTCCGGCAGCAGATTGCCGCCGAAATCAGCCTGATTTTCCACGGTATAGAGGATGGTATTGGACTGTTTGAGCAGATCGTCCTCATATTCCTCAATGCCTTCCTCGCAGCAGATCAGCAGCGTGCGCTCACCGGCAGTAAATTCCTCATCCTTGAGCAGATCGATAATAAAGCTGGTCTTGCCGCTTTCCAGAAAGCCGGTAATCAGATAAATCGGTACTCCGTTGTTTGCCATGTTTTACTCCTTACACGCCCAGCAGCTTTCGGATCTCGTCCTTGTTGAGGTTTGCACCGATCACGCACAGACGACCGGTATAGTCCGCTGCGCCGCTGCGAATGTCGAATTCGCCGGGAACGTAGTCAAAGTGGATCCAACTGCCGTCAATCGCTGGAACGATGCCCTTTGCACGCAGTACCATGCCGTACTTGTTCTCATCCAGCTCGCCGAGGATATCTTCCATTTCTTCCTTAGTAAAGCGTTTGATAGTCTCCATGCCGTAGCTTTCAAATGTTTCATCCGCATCATGGCAGCCGCAGGTGCAGCCTTCGCCATGCTCGTGGTGATGATGCTCGTGATCGTGATCGTGGCAGCCGCACTCGCAGTGCTCATCATGCTCGTGATGGTGGTGCTCATGATGATGTTCATGCTCGTGATCGTGG
>CAZYQB010000419.1:0-1603 GCA_964649595.1 uncultured Oscillospiraceae bacterium
GCAGCAATGCCCTGAGAAAGCGCGTCGATCGCCTGCGGCTGGTCGCCGGTCGGGGAGTATTCGGAATGAAGAATGAACTTATCCATATGCGGCTCCTTTTTGCGCGGTTGGGATTGATATATTGATTATACCACGCTCAGGCGCACTTGACACATATGTACAATAATTTAAACGAGTGTTCTTTTTTGTAAAAGAAGGCACGGCAAAATAAAAATCCTCTCTGCGAGGGAAGATGCGCAGAGAGGAAATGAGAATTATGAGAATGATCGCTTAGCGGTAGAAGATGGGATTGGTCCATGCGCGGCGTCCTTCGGAATCGGTCACGACGGCGCGGACATACTCGGTTGCCCACACGTCGATCTTGCCTTCGGTAACGGTGCCGCCTTCGCTCGCCTTGGTCAGGCGGTAGGGCACGCGCAGGTGAACGAACTGGATGGTCTTGACGGGAGAGCACTTGACATAAGCCATCAGCTTGCCAGTCTCCTCGTCGCGGTCTACATAGAAGTCATAGATCTCCGGACCGCAGGAGGAATAGAAGGCGCCGTTGTTGAGCGCTTCCAGAATGGCGGGCACATTGTTTTCGCTGTTGACCATGACCCAGCCCTTGCAGTGCTGATAAGGCTGATGACCGTCGTCGGTGGCAACGCCCCAGATGCGCTTGCCCTGTGCGAGCAGCTCGTCCCAGTAGGCAGCGTTGGTGTCTACGCCGTCCTCAATGGCGCAGCCGCTGTTCCAGATCTCCATGGCAAAGTTGCCCTTGAGATCCTCAAATTCACGCGCGGTGACACCACTCCATTCGGGGTGGCAGTAGATGGTCATGTTGTTGTTGGCATGGATCATATCCAGCATTTCCTGACATTCTTCCTGCGTGGTGATCTTGCCGGAAGGGAAGGTCTGATCCTGCTCGAAGCCGTTGCCCATTGCCTTTTCGGGACCGATGCATACGATGTGATGGCAGTGGATGCCGGGACCGGGCAGATTTCGATCCATTTCCATGCCGGGGATGATGGTGATGCCGGTTTCGGGAGCGAAGTTGACAAAGTTATAGCGGCGATGATCGGTTACCGCCATGAAATCGTAGTTGTTTTCTTTGTGCAGACGCATGACGTCGGCGGGATCCATTTTGCCATCGGAACGGGTGGTATGGCAGTGCAGCGCGCCCTTGAGGTGCTTGGAAGCATTTTCAAACGCAGCTTGACGAATCATGATAAATCTCCTCCTGCTTATTGGATGTGCTTTTATTATAGCACACTCGCCTTGGATGGGAAAGGGGAATTTGAACAACTTCTTTCACCCGTTTCGGTGCAAACGAATAATCTGACAAAAGACGGGCATATTGGCAGCAGCATGATCCGGGGAGGAAAAGAGGATGTGCAGATGTGCATTGTGCGGTGCGGCGGTGGAGCATCAGGGAATGTTTGCGATGTGTGAAGGATGCTTGCGGCAGATATCGGAATTGAGAGTGAGGGACAGAAGGTATTTGTGGTATGCGGCGGCGGTGCGGCGAGGGCTGAAAGCAGCATCAAAAGGCTCCTTCTAAGAAGGCGCCCCAGATCAATGACAAAGCCCGTGTTTTGCGAGAGACACGGGCTTTAAGCATATG
>CAZYQB010000420.1:0-1603 GCA_964649595.1 uncultured Oscillospiraceae bacterium
GAGTGGTGAAGAACAGGCTGCGGCTGAGGTTGGTGGCGTCCACGATGTTGATGATAACATCGGGATGCTCGTTCTTGACGTAGCCCGAAGTGATGCTCTCCTCCGAGGTGAAGGGCGACATCGAATATGCGCCGGGCAGGTCAACGGCGATCAGCTCCTCGCTGCCGCTGTAGTAGTTCTTCTTGATGGTGTGTTCCTTCTTCTCAACGGTGACGCCTGCCCAGTTGCCGACGCGCTCATTGCGTCCGGTCAGGGCATTGTACATGGTCGTCTTGCCGCTGTTGGGATTGCCGGTCAAAGCAATTCTCATACAGGTCTCCTCCTCTTCCCGTCTGTGCCTTTTTAAATATATCTACAGCCCGAATTTTTCTCGGGCTTATAGTCCAAATAAGCGAACAGTTAACCGACGCTAACTCTTTCTCGAAAAAAAACAATCTCAATCAGCTTCAACCGGAGTTTTCACAGTTTGCGCAGTTCGGGATTGTTTTATAATGCCTGCTCAACTAATCAATCAACCCAAAATAATCAGCCGACAATAATTGCCGATGCCAGCTGAGCATCGATATTGTATCTGCCGTCCTTGATGGAAACGGTGCAGCCGCTTTTCTTGCGTGCGACTACAGTAATCGGCTCGCCGCTGTAACAGCCCAGCGAGAACAGGAACGCATCCATTTCCTCATCGTCGGTAACGATCTGCTGAATGATGTACTCTTTGCCTTCTTCTGCCTTCATCAGATTCATCATGTATACGCACCCCTTTCGGATCATCAGGATTCAATGCTTCAACGCCAAAACAGTTAGATGTTACTAATTCTCAATAAATATAACACTGTTTTGTCATCCTGTCAACCCCAATTTGGAGCCATTGTGCGCAAATCACCAAAATCTTACATAATGCAACCTTCTCGCAGAGTCAGCCTCCATTGCCTCTCGACCGCAGAACAGTTTACCATAACTAACCAATCTTGTCAACCCTGTTTCTTCATACCGACGCAAAAAATCCCCCGATTTCTTTCGGTCTTTTGTCAATTCTTTGTTGCGCCCTGCATTTGGCAGCGCATTTCCCACGAAATAAACAAGAATTTGATTGACACAAAACCATTTTCGGATTATACTTGCATAAAATATTTCGAAAGGACGGAGAACTGGAAATGGCTTACTATTATACGGAACCGTCTCATACCTTTAGCGAATACCTGCTGGTGCCCGGTTATTCCTCTGCGGAGTGCATCCCCACCAACGTATCTTTGAAAACTCCTCTGGTCCGCTTCAACAAGCGCGCCGGTGAAACGCCCGCGATCTCTATGAATATCCCGCTGGTTTCTGCGGTCATGCAGTCTGTATCCGACGATCGCATGGCAGTTGCTCTGGCAAAAGAAGGCGGCATCTCCTTCATCTTTGGCTCTCAGACCATCGAGAATCAGGCAGCGATGGTTCGCCGCGTAAAGGCTTACAAAGCCGGTTTCGTACCGAGCGATTCCAACGTCCGTCCGGACAACACCCTCGCCGACGTTATCGCCCTGCGCGATGAGACCGGTCACTCCACCATGGCTGTTACCGATGACGGCACTGCCAACGGTCTGCTGCTGGGCATGGTCACCAG
>CAZYQB010000421.1:0-1597 GCA_964649595.1 uncultured Oscillospiraceae bacterium
TCTGCATAAATGAGTGCTTGCAGCGAGGGCAGACGATTTTCTTTTCACCCAGACCGCGCTTCATGCGGATAGAAGCCTTGCACTGCGGGCAGGAGAAGTATTTGAAGTCTTTCATGTTTTTAAGGCGGGTCCAGTATTTCATTACGGTGGGCTTTACGCGGTTTACAAGCTCCATAAAACGACGGTTTTCTTCAGTGCGTGCGACAATATTCTTAGAGAACATACGGTAGATCGTCCAAATGTACAGTGCGCTGCCGATGAGTGAGAACAGGCTCGGACCGATGAGCGTATCGATCATGTTGACGATAAGCGCCAGCAGCAGGCACGCCAGTCCCAGATGATCCGCACCGTTGCGACCGATCATGAAACGTGCGAAACCGTTTTTGAGTTTGTTGATAATTTCCATGTTTTCCTCTCCTTTTCATCGAATGGGTCGATAGCCCCTTCATCGAATGGGTCGATAGCCCCTTGTCAGATGCACCGCCATTACGAGATGCTACATACTATAATACAATAAAATATGAAACGCAGCAGTGTATTCTGTGATAAATTTTAGGCATTCTTTGAAACATAATCAAAGTACGCCGTGCTCTCTGCAGTATATATTATATGCAGAAAGTACGGCGCATATGTATGTAATTTCAAGAATCAAGCATCGACAGATCAGTTTCTGCACTCCAACAGATCGCGGAAGTACTGGTTCATTTCCTCCTCGGTATCGAAGATGGAGATGTACATCTGATTTGCCATTGCACCGGAGAGTGCCTCGGGGATGCGTCCACTCATCTTGAGATTATTGCGGTAGCGGTTTACGATGGCATTGTGATCCATCACGAAGTTTCTGCCGTCGCGGCGTCCGCAGAATGCGCAGTAGTGATGCGGACGATCCAGCGGCATGGTGCTGCGGTCAAAGGCGACCATGTCTGCCCAGATCTTATATACATCGACCTCGTTGGCGAAGTTGAACATATCGGGGGAGTAGCCGCCGGAGGGACGCATATTGACCTCCAGACCGATGATGTCGCCCTTTTTGCCCAGAGGTGCCTGATCCTCGCGAAGCACGAAGAATTCAAGATGAACGAAGCGGCTCTTTACGCCGAATGCCTTGACGGTTCGGCGTCCGCAGTCGCGCATGGCATCGGAGAGATTCTTTCGGATGTAGTAGATGGAGTTGTCGTTGGTGTTGACGACGTCCATCAGCGACTGCAGCGTTACATTGCCGGTTTCAAAGATCGGCTCGCTGTTGGAATCGATGATGGCATCATAGGTGCGGATCTCGCCGTTTACGAATTCCTCCATGATGTAGAGGTTATCATCCTTGGTGGCATAGAAATAGTCGAAATCGGCATCGGACTTGAGCTTGTAGGTATTGTTTGCGCCTACGCCGTTGTCGGGCTTGACGACCACCGGATAACCCACCTCATGGGCAAAAGCTTTGGCGGCTTCATAATCGCGCACCAGATGATAGCGGCAGGTGGGAATGCCTGCCTTGGCATAGTATGCCTTCATGGCGGACTTGTGCTTGATGCGCTCCATGTCCTTGCTCTGCTGACCGGTGGTGATGTTGAATTCGGTGCGCAGCAGTGCATCGCGTTCC
>CAZYQB010000422.1:0-1593 GCA_964649595.1 uncultured Oscillospiraceae bacterium
CGGGCACGGCCGCCGTCCTGACCGCAGGCACGCAGTACGATGGAATGATATTCCGTATAGTCTCGTTCGGAGAACAGGGCGGCGCGGAAGCGGTTGTCTTCATCATAGGTGGCGCTGGCGGACAGGGAGAGTGATTTCTGCGGGAGCATCTTGGAATTTGCACCGTGCAGCTTTGATATGCAGCCCTGAGAAATAAGCGTAGTACCGTCGGTGTCAAAGATCTCCACGTTTGCCGCGCGCTCCCACTTTTTCCAGAAGTTTGCGCCTGTATAGGGGTCTTCGTCCAGTGCATCTGCGCCCAGCACCATCATGCCGTTTTCATCGCTGAACAGTCCGTCGGGATCGGACACGAAGGATACAACGCGCGTCGTATGAGAAATGCCGAACAAATAGCTCTGCGTTTCGATGTAGGAAGGATAGGCGTTTTTGCCGTATGCTGCCGCGCGGACGATGGTGGTATCGGTCAGGGTGATCGGTCCGGTATACAGGAGAGAATCCTGCGTAGGATCGGTGCTGTCCAGCGTGTAATAGATGTTCATGCCTGCCTGCGCGGTGAGCGTAAGATAAATGGTTTCACCGGCATCGTAGATGCCGCCCTTTGTCGAAAATTCGGGGGCTTTGGCGCGCAGATCATATACCGTGCCCGAATTTGCCGTTCCCGGTGAGGCTTCTTCCAGATATCCGAAACCGCCGTTTGCCTTTCTGCCGATGGAAATATCACCGTACATTTCCGGCATATATACGCGGTCGATGATGGAGCCGTCCGGCAGGCATAGGGTAAGAGGTTCAGGTGTGAGGAGAGACATACTGAAGCTAGTGTGCAGTTTGCCGGAATTTTCGGTTGAATTCTGCCCGGACAGATATACGATCATGTATTCTCCGGCTTTGATGGATGTGCCCTCGGGGAACTGCCATTTTCTGGGGCTTTGCGGATCATCCGAAAGACCGAAATTCGACAGATCTATGCGGGAACTGCTTGAGTTGTACAGTTCGACCCAGTCATAGTCGTCCGAGTCGGAGACCATCAGCTCGCTGATATACAGTCCGACGGAATTGGAAGCAGTCTGGAGAGAATCCAGTATGTCTGCGCTGAGTATGGTGTTGGCGTAGCCGGGCGTGGGGATCATTGTGTCGATATATTCGCCGTCTACCAGCGAAAGTGAACGGTCAGCCTCCATCAATTCCCATTCGATGAGGCTGGCAATCTGCCCTTTAGGACTGGTGAGCAGCAGCTGCTCACCGTCTGCCGACAGTTTAAAGGGCACGTTTTTACCGTCTGCTTCGATCAGCAGATATTCTCCCGGATTGAGGGATATGCTGCCCAGTACATATTTATAGGGATTGGCAATATCGTCCGAAAGGGCGTAGCCTTCCAGTGAGACGATCTGGGAGGATGTGTTGACCAGCTCGATCAGATCATTGCCGCCTGCAAGTAGACTGGCGTTGAGGGGAACGACCTCACTGATACAGATCGCATCGGAGATCGGCTGGTACATATTGACTGCATTTTCGGGCAGGTTTTCCAGATATGGCGTGCAGTATGCTGTGATTTCCCATTCGCCCTGTGCCGTGTGCGCATAGGACTGGTCATTC
>CAZYQB010000423.1:0-1577 GCA_964649595.1 uncultured Oscillospiraceae bacterium
GTATACAGTTGCCATGACGAAAGCAGTAGATAAGGGCAACTACAATCAGGAACTGTATCCGCAGGCAATCCTGCTAGAATTCGGCACTCACACCATCGACAAAGATCTTGTACTCAACTCCACGCCCATGATGGCAGATGTTCTCAATACCGTTCTCTTTGGCAGCAGTGCGCAGGCTGCGCCCATCGAGAACGCCGCTGAATCTAAAGATGCCGAGGACAATAAAGCCGGCGGCATGGGCATACTGTGGCTGGTCATCATCGCCGCCGTCGGCGGACTGGTATATGCGCTGATCTCCACGGGCACGCTCAAAAACCTGCCCGACAAGCTCAAACGCGGGTTCAATGAAGTGACCGGCGGCGCACTGGGCAAAAAGAAAGGCGGCGAAAAATAATATAAAGTCCGGCAGGCTTCGCACACGACGCAGCCTGCCTTTAAGATTTCTATAACCGCTTACCGCTTTTCTTTCGGTGTAATCTCGCTGCAGGTGCTGCGGTTTACGACCTGCCTGAGTCGCGATCCTTCGCTGACGATCATTCCCTGCATGATATCCTCCTCGGTAAACACCGCCATCAGGATCTCCTTTTCCTCATAGCGAGAGCGGTCGTAGATCAGATAGATGCGTCCGTCCTGAGCCTGCACGCCGTCGGGATAGCTGATCTCGTCGCGCGTGTCAAGCATCAGACCGCCGCGCCACGTCTTTCCGTCGTTGTCAGAGAGCATTGCCATGAGGTTATTTCGGATATGCCATCTGCGCGGATTGGTGGTATAAGTAGGGTTGACGTGGTTGACCAGAAGCAGCCTTCCGGAGCTGAGTCTGCGAATGAAAAATCTTGCGTTCGGTCCGCTGTGACCCGAAGGCAGAATCTCAGTCCAGCTTCTGCCGCCGTCAATGGAAAATGCCTGTCCGATGCCGTATTGGGTGCGGGTAAGCATCCACAGGAAGCCGTCCTGCTTTTCCACGATCATGTGCTCGTCACCGCTCCGCTTCCTGCCGTCTGCACCGCCGCGGTATTCGAATGTTTTGCCCTCGTCGATGGAGGTGTATACGTTCGCCCTTCGGATATCATCCAGCTCAGGATGTTGCTCGGATGCCGGACAAAAATCTCTCGACCACAGTGCACAGGGCATATACCACGTTCCATCCGCCGCTACGGTGGGCTTGTTCATCATCACGCCGTGACCCACGCGCACGGGCGCACTGAAGTTCAGCTCATCAGCATCGGGATTTTCGGTATAGCATCCCCACACGCCTGCGCGGTCATCGTGCTTCATATACGCCTGTGCCCAGAAAATCCACAGTCTGCCCTTGGGATCAATCCACAGCACCTCGTCAAAGCAGCGCACATCCTTATCGTCATGCTCAACGAGGATATAGCCGTCCGTCCATGTTTTTCCATCATCGTCACTCTTCTCTACGATGACCACATTTCCCGCTTCTTCGGTCTTTCCGCCCGAATACCATGCAGCATACAGCCTTCCGCCCTGAGTACGTTCAATGCCGGGAATTCCCTGCCAGACACGGTTTTTTGTAAGATATTCCTCTTTGCCGGGATAGACATACAGCGTTGCGGGAG
>CAZYQB010000424.1:0-1572 GCA_964649595.1 uncultured Oscillospiraceae bacterium
GTCCCTGCTGCCTGTTCAAGCAGAACTATGGCTCCTTCATTCTGGAGCTGGCCGACGAAATCGGCGAAGGCAAGAAACTGGGCGTAACCACTCAGAAGGCTGCCATCACTCTGGGCGAGGAGGAAATCTCTCTTGCCAAGCTGTCTTCCGTTTACGAAGGCAAGCTTGAGCGTGTATTCCCCAACGCGCCCAGAAACAACAAGAACATTGCCGTAGAAAACTTTGCCTATAAGGCAGAGAGCCGCGTTGCTCCCCGCATTTCCATTGCAAAGCCCCGCGTGCTGATTCCCGTATTCCCCGGCACCAACTGCGAATACGACACCGCCGATGCGTTCCGCCGTGCTGGTGCCGAGCCGACCATCATGGTCATCAACAACCTGACGAGCGACGGCGTAAAGCAGTCGGTTGAAAAGTTCGCAAAGCTTCTTTCCGAGAGCCAGATCCTGTTCCTGCCGGGCGGCTTCTCCGGCGGCGACGAGCCCGACGGCTCCGGCAAGTTCATTACCGCTTTCCTGCGCAACCCGATGCTCAAGGATCAGGTGCATGAGCTGCTTAAAGTTCGCGACGGTCTGGTCGGCGGTATCTGCAACGGCTTCCAGGCTCTGATTAAGCTGGGTTTGCCGGTGGGCGGCGAAATCGTTGACGCCGATTCCGACAGCCCGACGCTGACCTTCAACACCATCGGACGTCACCAGTCCCGTCTGGTACGCACCCGCGTCTGCTCCAACAAGAGCCCGTGGCTGATGCACGCCGAGGTGGGCGAGGTTCACACCGTGGCTATTTCTCACGGCGAAGGTCGCTTCATTGCAAACGAGGAGACCATCGCACGCATGGCTGCCAACGGTCAGATCGCTACCCAGTACTGCGACGAGATGGGCGATGCCTCCATGGACATTACCGTGAACCCGAACGGATCTTTCATGGCGATCGAAGGCATCACCTCTCCGGACGGACGCGTATTCGGACGCATGGCGCACAGCGAGCGCGCAGGCTTCGGTCTTTACAAGAATGTGCCCGGTCAGGACAGCTTCAAGATCTTCCACGGCGCGGTGGATTACTTCACAAAATAAGACCCCTTTGAATCAGAACAATCCCAAAGGCTCCTCTTATACGGGGAGACTTTGGGTTATCAGTGTACAGTACATCAGGAGGAATACATTCCATGATGACCGATATTCAGATCGCACAGTCTACTCCCATGAAGCATATTCTTGAGATCGCTCAGGCAGCGGGCATCGACGAGAAGTATGTTGAAATGTACGGTCGCTATAAGGCTAAGCTGGATCTGAGCCTGCTCAAGGACAGCGCGGACAAGCAGGACGGTAAGCTGATCCTGGTTACCGCCATCACGCCCACTCCGGCAGGCGAAGGCAAGACCACTACCACCGTAGGTCTTGCGGACGGTCTCAAGCGCATCGGCAAGAACGTAGCCGTTGCGCTGCGCGAGCCCTCCCTCGGCCCGGTATTCGGCGTTAAGGGCGGCGCTGCCGGCGGCGGCTATGCTCAGGTTGTTCCCATGGAGGACATCAACCTGCATTTCACCGGCGACTTCCACGCCATCGGCGCGGCAAA
>CAZYQB010000425.1:0-1002 GCA_964649595.1 uncultured Oscillospiraceae bacterium
AAAGGAACGAGTATTCATGGCTTTACAACTGATCTCCTCTGATCTCCTCAATAAATATCGAAAAATATCGAACGAAATTATTTGAGCAGATCCTGCAGCTTGCTTAGGCGACGCAGAGCTTCATCCAGCGTGGACTTTTCGCGTGCGAAGTGCAGGCGGATGAGGTTGTTGACCTTTTCGCGGAAGAAGCTCGAGCCGGGCACGGCGGCAACGCCGATGTTGATGATCATCCATTCGCAGAATTCCAGATCGGTCCAGCCCTTGAACTGTGGCAGGTCGAGGAAATCCTGGATGTCGAGCATCACGAAATAGGTGCCCTGCGGTACGTTGTGCTTGATGCCGATCTTGTCAAGACCCGACAGGAAGTATTCGCGCTTTTCGGTGTAGGTCGCAAGTACCTGATCGTAATAGGAGAGGGGGAACTTCAGACCCACCGTAGCAGCTTCCTGAAGCGGAGAGGCTGCGCCGACGGTCAGGAAGTCGTGAACCTTCTTGGCGTTTTCGATGACCCATTCCGGACCGATCAGATATCCCAGACGCCAGCCGGTGATGGAGTAGGTCTTTGATAGGGAATTGCAGGTGATGGTGTGGTTGAACATTCCGGGCAGGGAGGCAACGCAGGTATGCACATTGGGTGCATACACCATGTGTTCGTATACCTCGTCGGTAACCACAAAGGCATCATATTTGACGGCGAGATCACCGATGGCGGTCAGTTCGTCACGAGTGAATACTTTGCCGCAGGGGTTGGAAGGGTTGCAGACGATGATCGCCTTTGCGCCCTGACGGAAGCCATCCTCGATCAGGTTGATATCGAAGTGATATTCCGGCGGCACAAGCGGGATAAAGATCGGCTCTGCGCCCGAAAGAATGGCGTCAGCGGAGTAATTCTCGTAGAAGGGAGAGAACACCATGACCTTATCGCCGGGGTTGCAGATGGTCATCATGGCGCACATCATTGCCTCGGTGCCGCCGCAGGTGACAACGATCTCGGTTTCGGGA
>CAZYQB010000425.1:1012-1565 GCA_964649595.1 uncultured Oscillospiraceae bacterium
TGCTTTTCGGCGAGTGCTTCGCGGAAGTTCTGTGCGCCGAAGGTGATGGGATACTGATGCGGTCCTTCATAGGCGACCTTGGCGAGGGTATCGAGAATGGGGCGGGGCGGATCGAAGTCCGGGAAGCCCTGAGAAAGGTTGATGGCACCGTGTGCATCGCTGATTCGGGTCATACGTCGGATGACGGAATCAGTAAAGGTCTGAACTCTGTCGCTGAGTTTGGGCATGATTTTCCCTCTTTCTTTGTGTAATTGGAAGGACTCGGAAAAATCCCTTTTCAATGATATATTACCACTTTGAAAATAATGTGTCAATGATATTATGCGAAAACGTGTATAAAAATACGTCGAATGAGCCTGCTCAAGGACTTTCAGCATAAAAAACTGCGATCTGTCCGCAATGAGGGGACAGACCGCAGGGAGGAAATCGATCGATTTGAACCGATTGGTATTTAATTAATACAGTGCTACGCCGGTCATTTCCTTGGGCTGCTCTACACCCATCAGCTTGAGCATGGTGGGGCAGAGGTCGCACAGGCGACCGCCTTCGCGCA
>CAZYQB010000426.1:0-1536 GCA_964649595.1 uncultured Oscillospiraceae bacterium
CCTGCAGGCTGGTCAGATACTGCAGCGCATCCAGCGTATCGCCGCGGCGACCGATCAGAATACCCAGCGTATCGCCCATCATGGCAACGGAGAGATGATCTCCCTCTTCCTTGACGCGGATGGAAACGCTCACGCCCATCTTCTCGGTCACGTTCTTGAGGAAATCATAGGCTGCCTTGCCCGCTTCGCCCAGTTCTTCGGGATCAGACGGCACGAATGCTTCTTCGACCGGCTTCTTTGCCTTCTCGGCGCGCTCCGGATTTTCAACCTTCTCAGTCTTTTCGGCGCGGTCATTGCGGCGGGTGTTGTCGCGGCGGCGCGGCTTTTCGCGGCGCTCAGGCTTTGCCGCAGACTGCTCCTCTGCCTTTGCCTCGCTCTTGATCTCGGGCACGGCTTCGGCGGCGGCTTCGATCTTCACATCGACCTTGGTCTCAACCGCAGCTTCGATCTTAGTTTCGATCTTGGCTTCAGGCTTGGCTTCGATCTTGGCTTCTTCCTGAACGGCTGCCTTGACCTCGGTCACGGCTTCCGCCTTGGGAACAGGCTTGGTCTCCTTAGCTTCGGGCTTTGCCTTGGCAGGACGGTTTGACTTGCCCAGCGACAGACTCAGATCGGAAAGATCGATATCAAAAGAGGGATCTTCCTCTTTGACCGTCAGCCGAACCTTTGCCAGCTTGCCGAACATACCAAACAGACCGGGGCTGCCCATGTGGAGCACATCGATGGTGACATCCGAAGATTCACATCCCAGCTCCTTGAGACCGGCTTTGACCGCATCTTCTACGGTTTTTCCGGTCATCTCGATGGATTTCATTGCTTGTCAGCCTCCTTGAATGAGCTTGCATAAGCTTATTGAGGCAGAGCCGCCCATGGATGCGGCTCCGACCTTATTGTATACCTTATAGATCAGCGACCCTCGGAAACCGGCTGCTTCTTGGCATCCTGATAATCCAGCCACTTGTTGATGGCAATGGTCTGAACCACCTGAATGACGTTGGCTGCCACCCAGTAGAGCGCAAAGCCGGCGTTGGAAGTAGTACAGATCCACAGCGAAATGACAGGGAACATCCACTTCATTATCTGCTGAGTGCCGTTCTGCTCCTTCTTTTCGGGCTGAGGCTCCGTATTGCCAAGCAGCTTGGTTGCCAGCAGCTGAGTCAGCGCAGAGAGTACCGGCAGGATGAACAGACCGTTGAACATCTGAGGAATGTTGATGGTCCACAGCAGCATCGGAGCGCTGTAAACATAGTTGTTGCCGAAGTTTGCCGCCCACTGTGCATACTCTGCGGTACAAACGAAAGCGCGTGCCTGATCGATCATTTCCTGAGTGAGAGAGCCGTAGGCGCTCAGTTCAGCGAGACTGCTGTTCGCCGCCGGAACCACAGTCGCCATGAAGGAGTCGGGCATGAATACGTTCTTGATCCACAGGAAGCTCTCAAACTGCGGCACATAGTTCATTTCGCCCGCTTCGAGCGCAGCTTTGATCTCGAAGATCATTGCAACGGTCTTTTCGTTTGCAACGTCGCGCATAACGGC
>CAZYQB010000427.1:0-1512 GCA_964649595.1 uncultured Oscillospiraceae bacterium
ATCAGAACGATCAGCACGGCGGTCAGTCGGTGGTAAACTTCGACTATTCGATGGCGGAAGGCGTTAAAAAGACATTTATCAAGCGCTATCGCGACAACATGGTCCGCGCTGCTGAGCTGACGGCGGATATGGACAATGCCGAAGAAGCCATTGGCGCATATACTAATGAGCTTCGCGAGCAGGGCATCACCTCTACGCTGGTGCAGAACGATACCTACCGCGCAGCGGAGCATGAAAAGCTCGCTGAGCTGGGCATTTCGGATGAGGACATCGAGCGTATGCAGGCATTTGCCCACAAGAAGGCGGTCGCCGAGACGGATCGCGCCACCTTCCAGGCGATGGAAGCGCTCATTCATAATCTCAACACCATGAACTCCCGCGCCGGTGCACAGGTTCCCTTCTCTTCCATCAACTACGGCATGGATATCTCTCCCGAAGCGCGCATGGTGATGCGCAATCTGCTCTTGTCCACCGAGCAGGGGCTGGGCAACGGCGAGACTCCGATCTTCCCGATCCAGATCTTCCGCGTGAAGGAAGGCATCAACTACAATCCCGGCGATCCCAACTACGATCTGTTCAAGCTGGCGTGCCGCGTTTCGGCAAAGCGCCTGTTCCCGAATTTCTCTTTCCAGGATGCGCCGTTCAATCTGCAGTATTATAAGCCCGGTCATCCCGAAACCGAAATCGCCTACATGGGCTGCCGCACGCGCGTCATCGGCAATGTGTACGATAAGAGCAAGGAGATCACCAATCGCCGCGGCAATCTGAGCTTCACCTCGATCAACCTGCCCCGACTTGCGATCAGTGCGGGCGGCAATATCGATAACTTCTTCAACTCCCTCGACCGTATGATCGATCTGACCGCGGCACAACTGCTGGAGCGCTTTGAAATCCAGGCGCGCAAGTGCGTGCGAAACTATCCGTTCCTGATGGGGCAGGGCGTATGGCTGGGCAGCGAAAATCTGGGTTGGAATGACGAAGTACGCGAGGTCATCAAGCACGGCACGCTGTCGGTGGGCTTTATCGGTCTTGCCGAAACGCTCAAGGCGCTCATCGGCGAGCATCACGGCGAGAGCGAGCGCGCCCAGAATCTGGGTCTGGAGATCGTGACCCATATGCGCAAGCGCATGGATGAATACTGCGAAAAGACCGGTCTGAACTTCTCGCTGCTGGCAACGCCTGCGGAAGGTCTGTCGGGTCGCTTCGTAAAGCTGGATCGCGAAAAGTACGGCGAGATTGAAGGCGTGACCAATCACGACTTCTACACCAACAGCTTCCACATCCCGGTATACTACGGCATTTCCGCTGCCGACAAGATCCGTCTGGAAGCTCCGTATCATGAGCTGACCAACGCAGGTCATATTACCTACGTTGAACTGGACGGCGATACTGCGCAGAACCTCGAGGCCTTTGAGCGCGTGGTACGCTATATGAAGGAGTGCGGCATCGGCTACGGCTCCATCAACCATCCGGTCGACCGCGACCCCGTGTGCGGCTACAACGGCATCATCG
>CAZYQB010000428.1:0-1504 GCA_964649595.1 uncultured Oscillospiraceae bacterium
ACCCAATAAGGATGAAGCCGTAGCGATCCTGATGGGACTGCGTGACCGATATGAGGCACATCACAGAGTAAGAATTACCGACAGTGCAATCGAAGCGGCAGTTTCTTTGTCTGATCGATATATATCGGATCGCTGTCTGCCCGATAAAGCAATTGATTTGATCGATGAAGCCTCCTCACGCGTGCGCATTAAAGCTTTTACTGCTCCACTTGATATGAAAGAACAAGAAGAAAAACTTGAAGAACTGACCAAAGAAACAGAAGAAGCTGTCTCCAACGAAAACTTTGAGAAGGCAGCTGAATTGCGCGATCAGAAAAAGCATTTACAGAACGAAATGGAAGAGCGCCGCAAGGCTTGGGAAAGCGAACGCAATCAGCGCTTTGAAATTGTAAACGACGAGCATATCGCTCAAATCGTTTCCTCTTGGACCGGAATCCCGGTAATGAGGATGACAGAAGATGAGGCTGCTCGACTGCTGCGTCTTGAATCCATTTTGCATGAACGGGTAATCGGACAGGAAGAAGCGGTAAAAGCTGTAGCTCGTGCAGTGCGTCGTGCTCGCGCAGGGTTGAAGGACCCTTGTCGTCCGATTGGATCTTTTATATTTCTGGGACCTACCGGCGTAGGCAAAACCGAACTGTGCAAGGCATTGGGTGAAGCACTTTTCGGAGAGGAAAACAGCGTAATTCGCATCGATATGTCTGAATACATGGAAAAGCACGCTGTGTCCCGAATGATCGGCTCACCCCCGGGTTATGTTGGCTATGACGAAGGTGGACAGTTGACCGAACGCGTACGGCGCAAGCCTTATTCTGTAGTGCTGCTAGACGAGGTAGAAAAAGCACATCCCGATGTATTCAACATTCTGCTTCAGATCCTTGAAGATGGTCGTTTAACTGACGGTCAGGGGCGCGTAGTAGATTTTAAAAATACAGTTATCGTTATGACGAGCAACGCCGGCGCTCATACGATCAAAAAGCAGAAGGTAATGGGATTTGGCAATGCTGCTGCCAGCGAACGCAATTACGAAGCAATGAAAGACAGCATCATGGGCGAAGTGAAGAACATCTTCCGTCCCGAATTTCTTAATCGTGTAGATGAACTGATCGTGTTCCACGCGCTCAATGAGGAAAACATTGCTCAAATTGCCGGTCTGATGCTGCGTGAAGTCAGCCGACGCATGGCACAGCAGGGAATGCTTCTTGAATTTGATCCGGAAGCCGTAACGGTTCTTGCACAAGCAGGCTACGATACGCAATACGGTGCCCGTCCGCTTCGTCGCGCTATCCAGCGGCAGGTGGAGGACGCTCTTAGTGAAGAAATTCTTGCCGGGAAAATAAATATAGGAGAAACTGTTGTCATTTCTGCATCAAACGGAAAGCTGGCTTTTCATCAGCCGCAAACAGATTTGATAGAACAGTTGTAGATTCATCTTAAATCATCTTATGCTTATGTAAAAAGGTGTCGACGCAGAAATTTGCGACGACACCTTTTCGCATGATGG